>JAYZXG010000030.1:0-7091 GCA_036141435.1 Pseudomonadota bacterium
ATGGATCATCGCACCCGTGTCGATCCCGGCATGATCCTGCAGGGCGCGTGCGGCCCGGAGGACGAGATTATTCTCTTCCTCGATCAGGTCCTCGGAGGCCTCGCCGGACATCGACATCATCAAGGCGATCTCGTCGCGCACCGTGATGGTGTCGCCCCAGTCGGCGAAGGTCACAAGGCTATCGAGCGGATGATAGCCATCCTCACGGGCGCGGCCGACACGAAGGGACAGATTGATCTTCGCCGGCGCAAATTCGGTAATTGCCCCACTCACGGGTTGGATGTCTCCGTCTCCGGCATGTCCGCCGGATTGTTTTCAGCAGTGATGGTTTCATCGAGAGGCAGACCGTGCTCCAGCCGGTGGCGTGCGCCCTCCAGCTCATTCGGATCCGCCTCCAGGTCCAGCGTTCGACGCCACTGGAACCGGGCCTCAAGCTCCCGGCCAACCCGCCAATAGGCGTCGCCGAGATGATAATTCGCTGTGGCACTGCCCGGATCGAGGGTCGTCGCCCGTTCCAGCTCCCGGACGGCAGCCTCGTAATTGCCAAGCCGGTAATGGGCCCAGCCCAGGCTGTCCACGATATGGCTCTGCGACGGCTCGAGAATTGCGGCCTGCTGCACCATGTCGAATGCCCGGTCGAGATGGCGGCCATTGTCCAGCCAGAGATATCCCAGATCGTTGAGCACCTGGGCCTGGTTGCCATCGATCTCCAGCGCCGTGAGGTATTGCGCCTCGGCCTGGTCCAGCTCGTCCTGCAGATAGTGACAGGAGGCCGCAAAATAGTGATAGCGCCAGTCCGGCAGCTCACCCGCCTCGGTCCGGCGCGCGATCACTTCTTCATACAGGGTGATGGCCTCGCCACAGCGATCCGTGACGCGATAGATGTCGGCGAGGATCAGCCGGGCTTCATTGTCACCGGTCTGCTCGAGCAGGCGCTGGGACATGGCCGCGGCCTGCTCCAGCTGGTCGAGCCGCGCGGTGAGCCAGATCAGGTCGATCTGGGCCGACAGGTAGAACGGTCCCGAGCGAATGGAGGCATATTCCGACAACGCGATCTCGGGAAAATTGATCCTTTGCAGCGTCTCGCCCAGCAAGACGCGATTGGGCGCATAGTGCGGTGACAGGCGCTGGATCATGCGCAGATAGATCACGGTCAGGTCCATGTCGGCCTGCGCCGCGAGGCTGGCCGCCGGGCCGAACAGGCTCAACGCGGCGAATTCGGAGATGGTCGGACGTGATGGCGCGCGCCCGCCGGTCTCAACACGCTGCAACGCTTCGAGGATACTGGCCTCGTCCGGTGCTCCGTTCAGATAGGTCCGGTACAGCGTCTCGGCGGCATCGAGCTCACCTCGGCGCTCCAGGAAACCGCCATAAACCTCGACCGCCATGCGGCGAAACGGGGTGGTGAAAACGGTCGAGCGGTACAACTCGTCAGCCTGCGCATAGCGTCCCGCGGCCTCCATCAGCATGGCCCGGTGGAGCGAAATAAACGGCCCGAGATAGCCGGGCGCCGCCATGGTTCTTGCCCCGTCCAGGGCCTCCGCTTCATCGCCGACGCCCATCAGCGCCCAATGCAGCATGAGCTGCGCGATGAAATCGTTGAATGGTCCGAAATCCGGTGCGTTTTCCAGCAGCAGACGGCCCTGCGAATACCGGCGCGCGCGGATTTCCGTCGCCGCGGAATAAAGACTGGCCAGACGGCTGGGATCACCTGCGGCGACCGACTGCTCGGCATAGAGGGCAGCGTCATCCATACGGCCCGACAGAAGCGAGGTGATGTAGGCCCGATCGGCGAGCGTGGCATCACCCGGTGCCCGGTTCAGCGCCTCTGCATAATACGTGGCCGCGCCTTCAGCGTCGCGGTTCACACCAGCGTATCGCGCGGCCAGGAAGGCTCCATATGCCGAGGGCTCATCCTCTGGTGCCAGCAGGGTGGCGCAGGAATTCAGGACCAGGGAACCGGCAAGAACAGGCAGGAGGCGAAACGCGTTTTTCATGCGCACAGGTTCGCCTCCCGGGCTCGGAAGTGCAAGCGGCAAGCTCCGCTTGGTTTACATATTGGAGTACATCGGTCCGCCACCGCCTTCCGGCGTGGTCCAGTTGATGTTCTGGTTCGGATCCTTGATGTCACAGGTCTTACAGTGCACGCAGTTCTGCGCGTTGATCTGGAAGCGCTGCTCACCCGTGTTTTCATCCTCGATCCACTCGTAGACGCCCGCGGGGCAGTAACGCGTGGAGGGACCTGCGAACTGTTCCAGTTCAGACGCCTTTTGCAGGGCGTCGTCACCCAGCTGCAGGTGCACCGGCTGGTCTTCTTCATGGTTTGTATTCGAGATGAAGACAGAGGACAGGCGGTCAAACGTCAGCACACCGTCAGGCTTGGGATAGTCGATCGGCTTGTGCTTGGACGCCGGCTCGAGGCTGTGCGCATCAGACTTGCCGTGCTTCATCGTGCCGAACGGCGACCAGCCGCCAAACAGCGTCGTCATCCACATGTCCAGACCACCCAGGGCAATACCCAGAACCGTACCGAACTTGGACCAGAGCGGCTTGGCATTGCGGACCTTCTTGAGGTCATCGACCACCCAGGAGCTCTCATAGGCCGCCTGGTATTCCGCCAGCGTATCGCCCTCGCGACCCTCGCCCAGCGCCGCGAACACGCTCTCTGCCGCCAGCATGCCGGTTTTCATGGCGTTGTGGCTGCCCTTGATGCGCGGCACGTTCACGAAACCGGCCGAACAGCCCATCAGTGCGCCACCGGGGAAGGCCAGCGAGGGCACCGACTGCAGACCACCTTCGGTGATCGCACGGGCGCCATAGGACAGACGCTCGGCACCCTCGAATGTCTCGGCAATGGCCGGATGTGTTTTCAGGCGCTGGAATTCCTCGAAGGGCGAGATGTACGGGTTCTTGTAGTTCAGGTGAACCACGAAACCGATGGAGACCAGCCCGTCTCCGAAATGGTACATGAAGGACCCGCCACCGGTCTGGCCGTCCAGCGGCCAGCCCATGGTGTGCTTGACCAGGCCCGGCTTGTGGTGCTCCGGCTTCACGCGCCACAGCTCTTTCAGACCAATACCGAATTTCTGCGGCTCCTTGCCGGCAGACAGGTCGTAACGGTCGATGAGTTGCTTGGCGAGCGAGCCACGCGCGCCTTCGGCGATCAGCGTGTACTTGCCGCGCAGCTCCATGCCTGGCTGATAGCCATCCTTCTGGCCACCATCGCGCGCGACACCAAAATCACCGGTGACCACACCCTTGATGACACCGTCTTCCTCGACAACATCCGCAGCCGGGAAACCCGGATAGACTTCAACGCCCATGGCTTCGGCCTGCTCGCCCAGCCAGCGACAGACATTGCCCAGCGAGGCGATGTAACAGCCGTGATTATTCATCAACGGCGGGAAGAAGAGGGTTGGCAGGCTGATCGAACCGGCAGCGCCGAGAACTTCGAAGATATCGGTCTTGACCTCATCCTCGAGCGGGCAGCCATCCTCTTTCCAGTTCGGGAGCAGCTCGTTGAGGGCTTTCGGATCGACCACGGCACCGGACAGGATGTGTGCGCCAACTTCGGCCCCCTTTTCCAGAAGCGCGATGGAAATTTCCTGGCCAGCTTCGGCCGCCAGTTGTTTCAGACGGATCGCAGCAGACAGGCCAGCCGGGCCTCCTCCAACGATAACAACGTCATACTCCATGGACTCGCGTTCAACGGCAGCGTCGGTCATGGGTCGGCAACCCCCTCATCAAGAATCATCATAAACCCGGCTTGCGGGCGCCCGGTCTTAGCTTAGGATCAGCCCTTCATCTAGCGCGAGCTGCGCTTAAGATCAAAACATTTACGTTGACGTCCACGTAACCAATGCTTGAACCTGCTGCCCTCACCCCTCACGACGAAAAAGCCCTCCAGGCGCTGATCGACTGGTGGGACGAGGCCGGTATCGCGCTGGACGCACCAGTGACGCGGCTGAAGAAACAGGCGACGCCGCCGCCCGCTCGTCGCCCCGAGCCGCCGCGCGAAACACCGACACCCCAGCGCACCGCGACGCCCGCCGCCGCGATTGCCGCCGGATTTGGGGAGCCCGAGGTCCAGGGCCCCACAGCGCAGGAAGTCGCCGCCAAGGCCGACAGTCTGGATGCGCTCGAGACGGCGATTGCACAATTCGACGGCTGCCCGCTGAAACGCACCGCGCGCAACACGGTCTTCGCGCGTGGCAATCGCGATGCCCGGATCATGATCGTCGGCGAGGCGCCCGGACGCGATGAGGACGAGGCGGGCAAGCCTTTTGTGGGACGTTCGGGCCAGCTGCTCGACAGGATGTTCGCGTCCATCGGCCTGGCCGAGGACGCCCTTTACATCTCCAATATCGTCAACTGGCGGCCGCCGGGAAACCGCAATCCGACCCAGGACGAGATTGCCACCTGCCTGCCCCTGATCGAGCGGCATATCGCCCTGAAAGCGCCCGACATCCTGATCGTGGCCGGCGGCGTCGCGGCGCAATCCCTGTTGCGCGAAACCACAGGCATCACCCGCTTGCGCGGGCAGTGGCGCGATTATGCGCTCAAGGCTGCCGATGGGTCTGACAGCGGGCACAGCATTCCCTGCCTGCCGCTGTTTCACCCGTCCTTCCTGTTGCGCCAGCCGGCTTCAAAAAGAATGGCCTGGCAGGACCTGCTGGCTCTGGATGAGCGCCTCCGCAACAGCTAGACTGTCCGTTCCGGGGATGGGGCGGACTGATGATCGAGTTGGTGTTACGCGTAATGATGGGCGCGGTGCTGGCGCTGGCTTTAGGCTGGCCGGTCCGGCGCTTGCTGGCGCGCTGGAGCCGGCGCGAGGCCTACCTGCCCTGGGACGCGGGCATCCCCTATGTGCCCGAGTTCACCCCATTGCATCACACCCAGTTCGTTCGCTCCAACGACCAGGGCAATTTCGGCGAACTCCTGACCAGCATGATGATGACCAGCCAGGGATGGTGGGCCATTCCCGGCAAGGTCGACGGTCCGCGCGGCATTGATGGCATCTTCATCCGGGCGGAACGTCGTGGCTGGCAGGCACGGTTGATCGAGACCAAGACCAATTCCAGTCGTTACCTGCCCCGCCAGATGAGCGATGAAAAACTGCTCAAGGACCTCGATCGGCTCTATCTGACCGCGCCGGCCAGGCTGGGTCCGGTCTATGCCGGATTGCACAAGGCGGTCCGCCAGGGATCCCGGGGCCTGAGCAAGGAATTGTGGCGCCATTCCCTGCAGGCGGGCCAGACGCAGGCACAGCGCCTCGATCGCGACGGCCAGGCCGGGGCAGATGCCGGTGATCCCAGCAATCCGGCGATGATGCGGGCCCTGTTTGAAGGGCTGCGAGAATTCGACCGCACCGGGGCCTCCATCCAAGATCCTGATTCCTGAGGGAAACCCGAATTTCTGCCTTCAGGAGTCATTTTTGTTCTTGCTTTGTTCCGGTTCTGAGTCATAGTCCAGCTCATGACCGAGCGCCCCAGCGGCTACGCCCTTAGAGCCCATACCACGACCCCGGATGACGCCCCCGTCGCCCCGGGAACCAGCATCAGGGGTCGGGGCGCTCGGTCTAACATTTCGGGGCGTTATGAAGCCTTTCAGCGCGAGGCGTTCGATGATGGCTGGGATGTGGATGCTGACGATGTCAGCGCCTTGCGGACCACCGTTCTGCGCGACGCCTCCCGGTCGATCATTGCAACCAACCAGTCGCCCGACATCTCCTTCGATCAGTCGATCAATCCGTATCGCGGCTGCGAGCATGGCTGCATCTATTGTTATGCCCGCCCCAGCCACGCCTACTGGGGGTATTCGCCGGGTCTGGATTTTGAAAGCGTGATCTTTACCAAGCCGGACGGGGCCAAACTGCTCGAACAGTTTTTCAACCGGCCCGGCTATCAGCCCAAACCCATCGTCATCGGCGCCAACACCGATGCCTGGCAGCCCGTCGAGAAGCGACTGGAAATCACCCGGGACATCCTCAAGGTCTTCGCCCGTTACCAGCACCCGGTCAGCTTCATCACCAAATCCGCCCTGGTCCTGCGCGATCTCGATATTCTGGGACCGATGGCCGAACAGGGGCTGGCCAAGGGCGCGATTTCACTGACCACGCTGGACCGCAAGCTGGCGCGCGACATGGAACCGCGCGCAGCGGCGCCGCACCGCCGGTTGAAAGCCATTGAAGGCCTGGCCAGTGCCGGCCTGCCCGTCACGGTGATGATGGCACCGATCGTGCCCGCCATCACCGACTGTGAAATCGAGCCCTTGCTCGAGCAGGCCGCCGGAGCCGGAGCCAGCAGTGCCGGCTATGTGCTGCTGCGCCTGCCGATGGAGATCCGCGAGCTGTTCCGTGAATGGCTGGCCGAAAAACGCCCGGATGCGGCGAGCCGCGTCATCTCCCTGATGCGGCAGATGCGCGGTGGCCGCGATTACGACCCGACCTGGATGCGGCGTGGCCGTGGCCAGGGGCCGTTTGCCGAGATGATCTCCAAACGCTTCCGCGCAGCCATGCGCCGCTACCAGCTGGATGTGCGCCCCAAAGCGCTGGACTTCACGCGCTTCGAACGCCCGCTGGGCAGTCCGGAACAACCCGGGCTGTTCTAGCGATAAACCCAATTTTTGATTGAGCGGGTCCGGCACGGCTGGTAAATCTCCGGCGAGTGGGGGATATCATGTTCAAGCGCCTGTCTGTTCTGTGCCTGATCGCGCTGGTCGGCAGCCTGCTGGCGGCCTGTCAGTCTGAGAAAATCTTTGAAGCATTCGTTCCGGAAGACGCCCGTCCGGTCGCGGAACAATCCGTGGACGGTCTGATCAACAGGGATATGGCAATGCTGCGAGCGGTCGTCCCTGACGGCGCCACCGAAGAGCAACTCGCCAGCCTCGAAGCAACACTGCCCACGCTCTTTCCTCTCGCAGACTATGGCGAGCCCAAACTTGTCGGGGCCAATCGCTCTCTGCAAAGACAAACAGATGCGGAGCCCCTCGACCGGCTCGAATTGGTTTATCTGGTACCTTCGGATGACGGCGATCGGAGACTCGAGCTCGTGCTACAAATGGTGGGCGAGAACACGTGGCGCCTGACCTGG
>JAYZXG010000031.1:0-5751 GCA_036141435.1 Pseudomonadota bacterium
GACCCCCGGCGTGATCACGTGGATGTTCGCCCCGAGCACCGCGACACGCCGCTGCACGCGGACCTGGCCCTCCTGCTGTCGACCTCCGGGTCGACCGGTCAGCAAAAACTCGTTCGCCTGTCACACACCAATTTGCGCAGCAATGCGGACGCGATCTGCGCCTATCTCGAGCTTGCCCCCGCGGACCGCGCGCCGACGGGTCTGCCGATGGCCTATTCATTCGGTCTGTCGATCATCAATTCGCACCTGCACGCCGGTGCCAGCCTGATGGTCACGAACCAGTCTGTAATTGACCCGGAATTCTGGCGTGACCTGCAGCAGCACCAGTGCACCAGCTTTTCCGGCGTTCCCGAACAGTTCAAACTGCTGGACAAGACCGGCCTGTTTTCCGGCGAGCTGCCGAGCCTGCGCTATGTGACGCAGGCGGGCGGTCGGCTTCCCGAGGACCAGGTGCAGCAACTGACGCGCCGCGGCCAGAGCGCAGGCTGGGATTTCTTCGTCATGTACGGTCAGACCGAGGCGTCGCCCCGGATCGCCTATCTTTCCCCGTCTGAAGCACGCTCCAATCCGGGCAGTATTGGCCGGGCCATACCCGGTGGCGAATTGGCGCTGATCGATGCGAACGGCGCCGTTATCACGGCTGCCGGGATGACGGGTGAACTCGTCTATCGCGGACCCAACGTCATGATGGGCTACGCGCAGACGGCGGGCGACTTGGCACGTGGGCAGGAAACGGAGCGCTTGCACACGGGTGACCTGGCCAGTCGGAGTGAAGACGGGATCTACACGCTGCATGGACGCTCGGCCCGCTTCATCAAAGTCACGGGCAAGCGCATCAGCCTGGATGCAGTTGAACAGAGACTGCACGCCCTGGGCGCGGATGGGGTCGCAGTAGGTCAAGATGACCACCTCGGTCTGGTCCTGCGCAGCCCGCAAGCGCCGTCCTCCATCCTGCACCAGCTCGCTGGCGAACTGGGCATTCCGGCCAGTCGCGTGCGATTGGTCGAGGTCGAGCACATCCCGCTCAAGGCCAATGGCAAGCCGGACTATCTGGCAGCGATGGACCTGCTCGGAGCTCCCCCAGCGCCGCAACAGACCGCTACCGGATCACTGGAAGATCAGATCCTGGCCGCCTTCCGCGCGCAGTTCCCGGGCGAAGACATGCAGCCGGATACGACCTTCGAGGCGCTGGAAGCCTCGTCGATCGAATTTGTCGATCTGGAAGTGGCACTGAGCGCCATACTGCCCGCCCTGCCCGCGAACTGGCACCGGCAGAGCATTGCAGAACTCGCGGCGAACGCGGCGACTCCGGAGGCCCCGGCCGGGCGGCGCTTCTACGACCCGGTCTCACTGCGATCGCTCGGCATCATGCTGGTCGTCCTCCTCCACGTCGTCGGCGACACGGCCGAGGCGGGACTCCAACTCTCCCGCGACACGATGCTGTTCGGCTTGTCGGCCATGATCCGCTATCTGACCATGCCGCTCTATACCTTGCTGGCCGGCCTGGCTTTCGCACAACTGGACCGCAGTGCGATGCCGCCGGGCCGTTTCCTGGGGCACCTTGGGAAGACGGTGGTTCTGCCCGCGCTGATCGCGATGCTGGCCTTCGCAGTCATATCAACACTGATGGGAAGCCGGTTTGGCATCTACAGCCTGGATGATGTGGTGACCAACCTGGTCATGCCCTACGCCCACTTCTGGTACATCAATGCCTTCATATTGCTCTCGGGCGGCGCGTATCTGCTGTATCGCGGATTGCCGGCGCACGGGATCTGGGCGGCCTGTGGCATTGGCGCCGTGGTGCTGGTCCTGCCGGTCGGGCTGCCGGAAGACATCTGGGCCGTCAATCGCACCCTGGGCGTACTCCCCTTCTTTGTCCTCGGTCTGCTCCTGGCCCGCCATGAAGCAGTCATCGCGCAGTGGAAGTGGTGGCTGCTGGGTGTCGCGATGATCGCGGTGGCCGTTCTCTACCCGCTGGCCTATGCGGACATGTTGGAGACCGGCAACCGGGCCAATTTCAGAACCTGGGACGGTTTCCTTCTCAGCCTCGCCGTCATCGTGATCGCGCTGCATGCCTCGCGGGCTCTCGGCGCCATTCGCCCGCTGGCGGCCTATTCCTTCACGATCTATCTCTGGCATGTCTTCGGGACATCCGCCTCTCGGCGCGCCCTGGAGGCCCTCGAAATCTGGCATCCGCTGCCGCACCTCCTGCTGGGCCTGTCGGTGGGCATTCTCGCCCCGGTCCTGCTCCACCTGGTTTTGCAGAGCGTGCCCTACGGCCATCTGGTGCTGGGGCAGCGGCGGCGACCCTAGCCAATTTCCGCATTGTCACTGCATCGTCACATCTACGGATTATCGAACAGCCGACGGCATGTATTCACGCGCGAGCGGCCAAGGTGAGTTCGGTGCCATTTTCGCGGCGCGCAAAATGCGATGCCACTTTACTGCAGTCCCGAGGATTGATGATGATGAGTGTTCGACTTTGCTTTGTCGCGTTGTGCCTGGCAGCGACCGGCACGGCAGCGCAGGCACAGGGCCGCGATCAGATCCGCATCGTTGGTTCGTCGACCGTCTTTCCCTTCTCGACCGCTGTCGCCGAGTCGTTCGGGGCCAAGACCGAGTACGCTACACCGGTGGTTGAAGCGACCGGTTCGGGCGGCGGGCTGCGGCTGTTTTGCGGAGGCGTCGGCTCCGAGCACCCCGATATCACCAACGCCTCGCGCCGCATGATGGCCTCGGAATACGAGCTCTGCCAGAATAACGGCGTCCGGGAGATCACCGAAGTCCGGATCGGTTTTGACGGCATCGTTCTGGGAGCTGCCGATAACGGCCTGCCCGCGATGCAATTGACCCTGACGCAGCTGTGGATGGCGCTGGCCTCCGAGCTGCCGACCGACGACACCTGCAGCCGTTTTGAACCCAACCCCAACACCCGCTGGTCCGACATCCATCCCGCCTTGCCGCGCCAGCGCATCGAGGTCTTCGGTCCGCCGCCCACTTCGGGGACGCGCGATGCCTTTGTCGAGCTGGGCATGCAGGTTGGCGCCCGCGGCCTGGACTGCATGGCGGCGCTGGCCGAAAACGACATCGACCAGTTTGACGAGGTCGCCAGCCGCATCCGCGAGGACGGCATGTGGATCGATGCCGGCGAGAACGACAACACCATCGTGCAGACCCTGATCAATACGCCCACGGCATTCGGCGTGTTCGGCTTTTCCTTCCTCGACCAGAATGCCGACCGCCTGGTCGGCACGGTGATTGACGGGGTGGCGCCGGAATTCGACGCCATTGCCGGTGGCGAATACCCGATCTCCCGCTCCCTGTTCTTCTATGTGAAGAACCAGCATTTCACGATGGTGCCCGGGCTGGCCTCCTATGTCGCGGAATTCACCTCCGAGGATGCCTGGGGCGAGTTCGGATATCTCACGGACCGGGGCCTGATCCCGCTGCCCGACGCGGCGCGGGATACGATCGGCCGACGCGCCCGCGCCCTCAGCCCCATGACCGAAGTCCCGAGCTAGATGACCCGGCGCTTCCCTTGTGAATTCAGGCGAACCGGGCCGTAGTATTCCCTCATCGTCGCCCCTTGCCTGTCTGGTTGACTGGGCAGGGCTCTTCTCGTATCCGGCGGCGACACCCGTTGACGCCGAACCGCAAACCCGCTGGGACACCCTTCATGTCGATCAATGCTATTCTGGCGCTGACATTGCTGGTCCTGATCGCTGGCGGGTTCTATGTCGGTCGCTCCCGCGCCATGAGCGCCAGTGGCGGCACGATCGCGAACCTGCACTCCCTGCCCAATTATTACGGATATTTCGTCGCCACCTGGACGGGACTGCCAGCCATCATCGTCCTGTTGATGAACGCGGTTTTCGGCCAGCAACTGGCCGACCGGCTGGCCTCGGCGCAGCTGACCTCCGCCGCACGCGACGACATCGCCGCCTATTCGCGCAACCTCGAGCAGGATTCGAGCTACCAGGCCTTGCTGGCCGCTGCCCAGCAGCAGCGTGCGACCGCAGAGCAATTGCGCGATGACATCAACACGCTGCGCCGCGCGCGGGGCGAGGCGCGCGATCCGGAGCGCCTGGATGCATTGCGGCAAGAACGCCTGGACCGGGTCAACCTGCTGACCGCGACGGAAACCTCGCTTGAAAACCGTCGCCAGCAGATCGCCGCCAGCATACTCGCCGAGACAGGCGAGGAAGCATCAGATGCGGAACGCCGGGCACAGGCGGGTTTCATCCTGGCCACGGCCGCGACCAGCGAAGCGGAATTGTTCGCCACGGATATGCGCCGGATTGCCGATGGCGACCTGCCCAGCCGCAACACGCCCGCACTCCAGTCCGCAGCGCGACTGCTTGTCCACACGGAAAACGGGATGATGCGCGTCCTGTCCGTCATCGTCCTCGCCCTGGCGCTGGGGGGATTCCTGGTGGCGCGGCAGACTGTGGGCGCCGAGTTCCGCGCCCGCAATAATGTCGAATACCTGATCAATACCGGGCTGTTCCTGTGTTCGGTGATCGCGATCCTGACCACGGTCGGCATTGTCGCCTCGCTCCTGTTCGAGAGCGTGCGCTTCTTTTCCGACGTGCCATTGCACGAATTCCTGTTCGGCCTGCAATGGAGCCCGCAGATCGCCATTCGCGCCGACCAGGTTGGTCAGTCCGGGGCTTTCGGTGCCGTCCCGCTGTTTGCGGGCACCGCACTGATCACCCTGATTGCCATGCTGGTCGCCATTCCGGTCGGCCTGTTCGCCGCCATCTACCTGTCCGAATATGCCGGCCCGCGCTTCCGCCAGATCGCCAAACCTGCGCTGGAAATCCTCGCGGGCATCCCGACGGTTGTTTATGGATTCTTCGCGCTGCTGACCGTTGGCCCCTTCATTCGCGGTCTCTTCGGTGCACTGGGGTTCGAGGATGTGGTGACCCAGAGCGCACTCTCGGCCGGCCTGGTCATGGGCGTGATGATCATTCCGTTCATCTCCTCGCTCTCCGATGATGTCATCAACTCGGTGCCGCAATCCCTGCGCGACGGGTCCTATGCCATGGGCGCCACCCAGTCGGAAACCATTCGCCAGGTGGTCCTGCCCGCAGCGCTGCCGGGCATTGTCGGAGCCGTGCTGCTGGCGGTCAGCCGGGCAGTCGGAGAAACCATGATCGTGGTCATGGCCGCCGGCCAGGGCGCCAATCTGACGGCCAACCCGCTGGAAGCTGTCACGACCATCACCGTGCAGATCGTGATGCTGCTGACCGGCGACCAGGAGTTCAACAGCGTCAAGACGCTGTCCGCCTTTGCGCTCGGCCTCGTCCTGTTCATCATCACCCTGATCATGACCATTATCGCCCTTCGCGTGGTGCAGAAGTATCGAGAGAAATATGACTGACATCTCGACCCGACCCACCCAGCAGAGCGCGATGGAAGCGCGCCTGGCTCGGCGCTATCGCTCCGAAGCTCGCTTCCGGGCGGGCGGTCTGGGTGCGATCTTCATCGCCGTGACCATCCTGGTCATTCTGGTGGGATCGATCGGACACCAGAGTCTGCCCGCCTATACGGTGAACGAGCTGCGGCTGAACGTCGAGCTGTCGGAGGACCTTGTCGACCCACTCGGCGATGCCAGCGAAGACTCGATCCGCGCCGGCAGTTTCACTCGGGTGCTGCAAAACGCCATGCGGGAAGAGTTTCCCGATGTGAGCAATCGCCGCGAGCTGCGCGAACTGTTCCAGTTGTTCAATTCACTCAATGCACCACAAT
>JAYZXG010000032.1:0-6029 GCA_036141435.1 Pseudomonadota bacterium
GGCATGGACCTGACCCCCGTGCTCGATCGCAACCGCACCCAGTCGCACCCCGACGCAAAGGACTTCCACGCCGCCTGCAAGGCCGCCTGCGACGCGCATGGCGAGGATTTCCATGAGCGCTTCAAGAAATGGTGCGACGAGTATTTCTACCTGCCCCATCGCGACGAACCGCGCGGCATTGGCGGGATTTTCTACGACCGCCACAATACCGGCGACTGGGACGAGGACTTTGCCTTCACACGTGATGTCGGCCTGGCTTTCCTCGATGTCTATCCGACCCTCGTTCGGCGTCGCATGAGCGAAAAGTGGACGGCAGACCAGCGCGAGGAGCAACTCGTCCGCCGGGGTCGGTATGCCGAGTTCAACCTGCTCTATGACCGCGGCACCAAGTTCGGCCTGGAAACCGGTGGCAATGTGAAGTCGATCCTGTCCTCCATGCCGCCGGAGGCAAAGTGGCCCTGATCACTCCAACGGGACGCGCCACAGCGCGTTCCCGCTTGGCTGTTCGGCGCGTGCATCCGATATCGCCCCGGGAAACATCTCATCGCTGATGAGACAAGGGCGAGTGCACATGCAAGATGGACGTGTCACAACAGCCGCCGGGCCGCACAAGCGGTTCGAAGCGGAATTCAGCGGACAGGCTTTCGCGCCGCACCGGCACGACACCTATACCTTTGCCCTCACCCTGAAAGGTGTGCAGAGCTTCGAATATCGCGGCGCCTGTCGGCACTCCCTGCCGGGCGAGCTGGTCATCCTGCACCCCGATGAGCTGCATGACGGCATGGCCGGTACGGACGAGGCTTTCGGCTATCGCGGCCTCAATATCCGCCCCGAGGAATTCGAACACGCCCTGGCCGGTCGGGCCCTGCCCTTCATCGAAGGCGGTCGCAGTACGGACAGACGCCTGATCTCACTGGTGCACGGCCTCGTCCGGGATCTCGCCACACCCGTGGACGCACTGGACTGGAGCGCGGCGATGACCGAGCTGGCCGACCGACTGTGCGCGGTTGAAACCGGACAGGACATCGATCGCCCGATCGATCACCGGGCCGTTTATCGCGCCCGCGACTATATCCTGGCGCACCTGGATGAGGCGATCACCATGGACGCGCTGGAAAACGTGACCGGCCGGTCCCGCTGGAACCTGGCCCGTGACTTCCGCGCCCTGATGGGCACCAGCCCCTATCGCTATGTTACCCTGCGCCGGCTCGATGCCGCGCGCGTCCTGATCGCCAATGGCACGCCCCTGGCCAAAGCCGCCTGCGCCACCGGCTTTTCCGACCAGGCCCATCTGACCCGCCAGTTCAAGGGCAATTTCGGTGTCACCCCGAAGGCCTGGGTCAAGCTGCTGGATACCCGTACGCACGGCACAATCATTCAATAAACCAGTCTCGCGACCGGCTATCTCTGCGGATGTTGTTGGGGTTCACCCCGTTCCAAGAGAAAAAGAATGACTGACACCTCCCCCTCCCGCACCCGCGCCGCGCTGGAATTGCTGGCCGCGCCGGTGATCGCCTTTGGCAGCAAGGCGATGCTCGATCCGTTCATCTGGAAGTTTTCCGGACCTGTTTCACTGCTGATCGTACTCACTGTGGCGACGCTTTACATGCGCCATCGCGGCGAGAGCTGGGCCCAGCTGGGCTTGCGTTCCCCCGGCGGCTGGAAGTCCAAACTGCTGGTCCTGCCGCAAACCCTGCTGGCAATTATCTCCATTCTTGGGACGGGTGTGTTGATCGCGACTCTCGGCGACACCCTGGGCCTTTGGGATACCAGCGTCGTACCCGAAGGCGTCGAGGCGCGCTGGGGCAATATCCAGGGCAATCTGCCCGTCTATCTGATGTGGATGGCCATTGTCTGGACCAGCGCTGCCTTCGGCGAGGAGATGTTCTTCCGCGCCGTCCTGATTACACGGGCCGAACGGGCATTTCGCGGCCTTCCCTTCGCGCCGGTACTCGCGGTCCTGACGGCTGCCCTGATTTTCGGCACCGGACATTTTTACTACCAGGGCATGCGGGGACTGATCGTCACCGGCATGATCGGTGTGGCGCTGGGCCTGCTCTATCTCGTCTACAAGCGCAATCTCTGGCCGCTTATCTTGGCCCATGGCCTGGTGGACAGTCTTGCCATGACCGCGCTCTATCTGGACGCAGACTGGTAGCCACGAAAAAGCCCCGACCAAACGGCCGGGGCTTTTTTGTCGATCTGGCTACTCGCGCTACTGCTTGAGACGCGCCAGCAGCTCGGCCTTGCTCGGCTCGAAGCGCTCGGCGATCCAGTGGGCCTTCAGCTCGTCCAGCGCATCACCCAGCATCGGACCCGGCTCGTAACCCAGCAGGATCAGATCACCGCCATTGATGGGGAAATCCGGCTGTTTCCACTCGGCCGCGAACTTGGCCAGCAGGCGCCAGTCACGCGGCGGTGGAGCGGTTTCACCGGCAGCCGCCAGGCGCGCCTGGTCTTCGAATGCCTGTGCGCCCAGCGCCATGATGGCACGCTCGGCAGCGGCAAGATCGCCAAAGGCGCCATGCACATCCTCGCGCGCAGACGGATCAACCGCACCCTGCAGGCGTTGTGCTTCAGCATTGGACATTTTCAGGTTTGCAGCCATGGTCCTGATCCTTTCCGGTCCGCCATCGGCAAGCGCCACGAATCGCAACAAGGCGTCAGGCGCTAATCCGTAATCATTGTCTTGATCAATGATTGCGCTCAGGACTCTTAAGGATCCGTTCACTCCAAGCAATTGATTCAATATTCCTCCCGCCTGCATCAGCGTGAGCGAGCGGAGCGGATCAGGGGCGGCCAGAAGCTTCTTCAATTCCGACCAGACGCGCTCGGCGGACAGTGTCGACAACCCGTCTCGCAACTCACAAACCGCTGTAATCGCTTCCGGATCCGGATCACCCGTTCCATACCAGGCGTGGAACCTGAACAGGCGCAGCGTGCGCAGATAGTCCTCCCGAATGCGCTGGCGGGCATCCCCGACAAAGACAAATCGGCGTGCGTCGAGGTCCTCGAGACCGCCGGTGGGGTCATGAATTCTGCCGTGGAAATCCGCGTAAAGCGCATTCAGGCGGAAGTCGCGGCGCTGGGCGTCCTCTTCCCATTTATCCGAGAACGCCACGACCGCGCGCCGGCCATCGGTCGCGACGTCTTTTCGCAAGGTCGTGATTTCAAATGGAATACCGCCAGAAATAACGGTGATCGTTCCATGCTCGATACCGGTCGGGATTGCCCGCAGCCCGGCGGCCGCGGCAATGGCCAGGACGCGCTCGGGCCGGATTTGCGTGGAGATATCCACGTCCGAGACCGGTGCATCGAGCAACGCATTGCGCACGCAGCCCCCCACAAAACGGGAGCCGCCTGGTCGCTCGTTTTCCAGCATCTCGATGACGGCCCGCGTTTCCGGCCCGCTCATCCAGCCGTGCCGAGCCGGGTCAAGACTGGGCAGGGTCATTGCGGATCATCGCCCGGCGGATCTTCTACATCTTCCTCTGTATCTTCGTCAGCGTCTTCTTCGGCCTCGCCGGAGCGAATGAAATAGCCGGGCTGGATCTCGCCATCGACCATGCGCGGGGGCACGTATTGATCGCCTTCATGCCCACCCCGGGAACTGTCCAGCAGGACCAGCCCGATCATGACGACCACCGCGGTCGCCGCGCCGGCAGCGGCCAGCTTCAGAACGGGTGCCGGCTTGGCCGCGGCTGCCGATGTGCTGACCATCCGCCACAGGAAAAACAGGCCGAAAGGCAACAGGAAGGACAAGATTTCAATGATTGTGATGCGGACCATGATCTAACCGTAGAGCCTGTCATAGAGCGACTTCAACATGCCGGCTGTCGCTCCCCAAATATAATGCCCGTTCCACGGCATGGCATAGAAGTGCCGCTCGCGTCCCTGCCAGGTGCGGCTGTGACGTTCGTGATTGGCCGGGTTCATCAGGAAGTCCACCGGCGTCTCGAAGGTCAGTGCAACCTCATTCGGGTCAATCGACAAGCGGTATCCGGGCCGCACGATTCCCACAAAGGGCTGAACCTCGTAGCCGGTCACGGTCTCATAACTGTCGAAGCGGCCGATCATGTCGACATAGACCGGGTCAATGCCGACCTCTTCCTGGAGCTCGCGAACAGCGGCGTCGGCGGGAGTCAGGTCCGTCGGGTCGACCCGCCCGCCGGGGAAGCTGACCTGGCCGGCATGCTGGCTGAGATGGGCGGCACGCTCGGTAAAGAGGAAACGCGGTGGACCGTCATGCAGCAGCAATGGGGCAATCACGGCCGCCGATCTCAGCGTCCGCCCGCTTGGCGATGGTGCACCATTGAGGTCGCCATCCCCGCGAACGGGCAGGGCCGGCTGGCTGTCGACCGGGTCGAGCCGGTCCTCCAGGCGCTGCAGGAAGGCTTCAGGCGTCTGCACCATCAACCTCCAGCGGATAGAATTCGCCCTTGCTCCAGACCCCCGTCACCCCGTCGTGCTCCACGGCGATATCGGCCAGCTCGTAGAAGACCGGTCGGGACATCAATGCATCCAGCCGACCGCGAATCCGGATCAGGGGCACCGGCTCGTCCCGCTCGGCATCCCACCGCATTTCAACAGGATGATCCGGCCCGGCCCGCGCGACATCACCGAAATTTGTTGTGAAAAGCAGTTGCTGGTCCGGCCCTTCGCCGACCCGGTCGACTCGCACGGCCAGGAAGGGCGCAACCTCGACCCGGATACCGATTTTCTCGACCGGCGTGACGAGATAATGAACGCCGTCGTCATCTTTACGCAAGATTGTCGAAAACAAGCGTGTCAGACGTTCCCGGGTGATACGCGTGCCCTCATGCCACCAGGAGCCATCCCGTTTGATGACCATGTCCATCTCGCCGCAATACTCCGGATTCCAGCGATCGACGGGAGGCAATCCCTTCCCGGCGCTCTCTGCTGCCTTGAGCAGCGACTGTAATCCGTTGGCCATTTCGGTATCGGTAGGCATGGACACCTCGTTCCTGCAACGCCATGCTCGACGCACGTTGAAAGACATATAAGTCATCTGTTTCGGAGAGGAATTTAGGACGATGACCGACACGATTGAACCCGGTGCAGACCTGATCGCCGAAGCGGATGCAGCAACCGAGCGTCTGGCGGCCGTGAAAGACAGTATCGGCCGCGTGATTTTCGGCCTGGAAAAAGAGGTCGAGCTCTGCCTGACCGCCCTCCTGTCCGGAGGCCACACCCTGCTGGTCGGCGCGCCGGGCCTGGCCAAGACCCGCCTGGTCGAGACGATCGCGGTGGCGACCGGCCTCGATACCAAGCGCATCCAGTTCACACCGGACCTGATGCCGGCTGACATTCTCGGTTCGGAAATCCTGGAAGAAAGCGATGACGGCAAACGTCATTTCCGTTTCCTGCCCGGTCCGATCTTCTGTCGCCTGCTGATGGCCGACGAGATCAACCGCGCCAGCCCGCGCACCCAGGCCGCCTTGCTGCAAGCGATGCAGGAAGGCCATGTCACTGTCGCCGGCGAACGCCACGACCTGCCGCACCCCTTCCACGTGCTGGCGACCCAGAACCCGATCGAGCAGGAAGGCACCTATCCGCTGCCCGAAGCCCAGCTCGACCGTTTCCTGCTGCGCGTCGACGTGCCTTACCCGGATCGTGATGCCGAACGCCAGGTCCTGCTGGCCACCACCGGCGCAGAATCCGCCGAGGCCATCGAAGTCCTCAATGCCGATGAGATCATCAAGCTGCAGAACCTGGTTCGCCGTCTGCCGGTGGGTGAGAAAGTCCTGGAGGCCATTCTCGATCTCCTGCGTCTGGCCCGTCCCGATGAAAGCGAGATCGAGGCCGTGCGAGAGGGCGTGGCCTGGGGCCCGGGTCCACGTGCTGGCCAGGCCATGATGCTCGCCTGTCGGGCGCGCGCCCTGCTGCAGGGCCGTCTGGCTCCGTCGACCGAAGATGTTGCGGCACTGGCCGAACCCATCCTGAAACACCGCATGGCCCTGTCCTTCGCGGCCCGTGCGGATGGCCATACGCTGGAAGGTCTGATCCAG
>JAYZXG010000033.1:0-18782 GCA_036141435.1 Pseudomonadota bacterium
AATTTCGAACCCGGATACTGTTTATCCAGCTGCTTGTAGCAGGGGATGGTCGTGATATCTGTCAGCCCGTCATGATATTTCAGGAGCGTCAGATCGTACTGCGCGTTGGACAGTTCGGTATAGGTGTCCTCGTCGATCGGATAATGGCTGCAATCAAATCCCAGTACCTGCAGGCCCGCTGTCAGGCTGCGTGTGCCGGTCCGGCTGAGGCCCAGGCCAAAGACCTTGGGCTTTTCGGCGCGTGATCCGTAATCGACGCGACCGCGATTCTCCTCCAGCCAGCGCTCGAGCTCGGCGCGGGTGAATGCCGGCTTTTCCGCCAGTCCGAGGCGCTCCATTTCCGCCGCAGCATGCTCCGGCAGCGCCTCGATGAAGTCGTGGACTTCGTCGGGGGTGGAATCGAGCGGCATCTTTTCGCGCGCATATTCGACAGCATGCTTGGCCATCTTCAGATCGCACCAGTCATCGGAGAGATACCAGCTCTCCATGGAGCGGCGCAGGCGCACACCCTGGTCCTTGGTCCGGCTGCGCAATTCGCGCAGGGCGTATTTCATGAAGATGTGGTGATAGGACTGGAAATGGTCGTGCAGGATATCGAAGTTACGAAACTGCTTGGCGACACCCATCGGCTTCATGGCCAGATTGCGCAGGCGTGATTCCGGACGCAGGACGTATTTCATGTCATCGGCGGGCACCTCGGTCGCTGCCATGCGGCGCACGAGATCGATGCGGGTAATGTGGACGCCACAATGCAGGCGACCCCGGAAACGATCGGACACATAGCTGTCGACATACGGCGCATCACAGGTCTCGATGAAAGCGCGCAGATCGTCGAGGATCAGACAGTCTGCGTCCACATAGACCACGTAATCGCAATCGTGATCGATGCGCAGCATCTGGTTCACGCATTCGGTGAAGGGGCGCACATCGTCGATGATGTAGGTATTGTCCGGCCGGATGCTCTCCTTGGCCATCTCCAGCGCAACATCGCGCGTGCGCTCGTCAATCTGACGGAATACGAGATCAATCTTGGCCATGGACGTCAGGCCTCCCACTTCAATTCTGCATTGGCTCGCCCGGCGAGCTTTTCAAACAAGGCTTCATGCTCGCTGGACAATTCATCCTTCCAGCGCAGGTCGAGCGAGATGCCGCCGGCATGCTCGCCATAATAATCGCGCGTGCGTTCACCCAGCGAGACGAAGGCATCCCCGGGGTCTTCGAACTGGTTGCGGGCGACCAGGAATTGCGTGCCGCTATTACCCCCCAGCACGTGCTGGGGCTGCTGATCGAAATCCAGCATCCCGGGTTCGTAGTCGAGCTCGAGCAGCTCACACACCTGGCGCGTGACCGCTTCCGGATGAGTGGCCAACTCCTCGTAGCGCACACGCATTTTCGGACCTTGGAAAGCCTGAAACAGGGCGTCACTCGTTTCGATCTTGTCGGCCCACTGGCGGATCTGATCCGACGGGTCGCGTTCCGGATACTTGCGAATGCGCGAGTTCACGACCGCCCGGCCGTCCCGGGTCAGAAACAGCAAGGCGGGCATGCCACCTGCCGCGCGCATCTCGGCACTGCGCGCCTCGATCCAGCGCTCATCCTTGGTCGTGTCGACAATCATGCTGGCACCAACATGATCCGCCAGCTGTGGATACAAGGCCTGGTCCTGGTCCCACTGAAAGCGGCTCCAGACCGGGCATTCATCCCCACAGATCTTGCAGACGCGCTTGCGCATCGGCTTGCGCTCATCGTGCAGGTAACGGACCTTGCCGCCCTCTCCCATGTAGAAGGCGCTGGAGTGCCCGCCGAGGATCATCCCCAGCAAGGTCGAACCGGAATGCCCGGCACCACACAAGGACACTGATCGCAAAGGCGAAGTCTTGTCCATTTGTCCCCTTGCACAGTTCATTTCGTAAACTGCGACTTTCCCTGCCGTCTGTTGGAGCGAATATTACGCCGCAACGCAACAAAAATGCGATTTCAGACTGTAACCCGGCATGAACGGAAGCAGATTGCCCGATTATGGTCATCGGGCGGCATCCTGCCGCATCGGTATTTTAGCGGACTGGCGTATATCTACTCCAGACCACGAGAACGGAGATCGAAATGTCGCGTCTAGTCCTGCCTGCCCTGTCTGCCCTTGCGCTCGCTGCCTGCGGCGGTGGCGACAATACCGACACTTCCGCTGCGCGTCCCGCCAATACCAATACCGCCGAAACCACCCAGGCTCCGGCCGCCGATCCGGCCGATGCCGCAACCTCCATCGAGAACACGGTTACCGAACTGGCCGAGACCGCCAGCGAAACCGTCGCCGCAGCCCTACCCGATGTGGTGCTGGCCCTGGGTGCAGAATTCGCCAATGCGGACCTGGTCAATGGTCGCCGCCAGTATCGCCGTTGCCAGTCGTGTCACACACTGGAGGCCGAGGGTCGCCATACGGTCGGGCCAAACCTGCATGGCATTTTCGGCGCCCCGGCCGCCGCCAAGGAGGGTTTCAACTATTCCAACCCGCTGACCGAATCCGGCTTGGTCTGGGATGTGGCAACGCTCGATGCCTGGATTGAAAGCCCTCGCGGACTTGTCCCGGGCAATCGAATGAGCTTTGTCGGCCTGCGCGATGCCGAGGACCGTCGCGATGTCATCGCCTACATCGCTGCGGAGACCGCAAACTAGAACCGCCGCCAGATCGACAGCACCGCGGCGCGCTCGTCCAGCGCGTTGCGGCCGCTTGGCGTGAAAATCAGTCCGAATTGATACTCCAGCTCGCCAACCTGTCGCAGCACGCTGAGCTGGATCTTGTGCTGGTCAAACTCGGGCAGCCCGGGCTGGGCACGCTCGGCGCTCCACACGGAATAGACCTGGGCCATACCTTGCCAGTGCGAGGTGATAGCCAGCCCGAGGCTGGCATCCATCCTCCACTCGTCGAGGAAGGCCCCGTCGCGCTGACGATGCGCGAGCTGGATGTCGAGAAACCCGTCGCGCGGCAATGACCGACCGGCCAGCACACGCAGATCGACCGCACCATCGCCCTGTCCCAGAGGCTGGTTGGTGACATTTTCCCCCTCGCCGGGCAGGAAATAGGAGACCTGCGCGCTGATCCGCCAGCGCTCCGCCTGCCAGGCCTGGATGCGCGCGCCCAGCTCGCTCGCCGAAAACCCGGTGGCAGAGTCCATTTGCCCCCCGGATAACTGTTCGACCGTCTGCCATGCAAAACGACCGACCAGGGTTACCCGGTCGGTCGCTCCGTATTCGATATAGGCCGCCAGCTCGTCCTTGTGGAAATAGCCACCGGATTGCCGGTTGCCCTCCGCGTCGAAAAAGCCGTCGGCGCGATCAACAAGGCTGGTCAGGATGACGAGCCCCTCTCCCTTGTCGCGGGGCCAGGCGCCGGCGTCGCTCGGACCGGCCGTGACCACCGCCGCCAGCAGGCCCGCCGACAGCGGCAGGGCCGCATTGGGAACTAGGCCTCGAAACCGGGGCTTTCGCGGCGCACGCGATCGAGAATGGCCGCCCAGGCGATTTCCTTGAAGAATTCGTTGCCGGCAATCTCGGACGATTGTCCAAATACCCTGTCCTGCATGGGCTGATCCCATTCGATCAACTCCCCGCCTGCCTGAGCCATCAACTGGATCTTGCACGCACGCTCCAGTAGATAAATTCGAATATACGCGGCAAACGGGTGGTCGCCAACCGATAATGTGCCGTGGTTGCGCAGGATCATCAGGTTCTTCTCACCCAGGTCATTGACCAGGCGAACCTTTTCCTCGGACTCCAGGGCGATGCCCTCATAGTCGTGATACGCCACATCGTTGTAGACGTTCATCGCCAGCTGGCTGATCGGCAACAGCCCGCGCTTCTGGGCAGCGACAGCGACCCCCTGGTCGGAGTGCAGGTGCATGGCGACTTTGACGTCGCTGCGCGCCTCGTGAATGGCGGAGTGAATGGTAAAGCCGGCCGGATTGATGCCAAAGGTCGAGGGCGGCAGGACATTGCCCTGCAGATCCACCTTCACCAGATTGCTGGCGGTCACGTCCTCGTAGAGCAGCCCGAACGGGTTGAGCAGGAAGTGCTCGTCCGGCCCCGGAACGCGCATGGAAATATGGGTGAAGAACAGGTCATCCCATCCATGCATGTGAACAAGACGGTACAGCGCGGCGAGGTCGCAGCGCGCCTTCCATTCTTCTGCCGTGACCTGGTCCTTGACGCTCGGTGTTGCTTGATCGTCCATCACGATCTCCCAAATTCTTTATCGACTGGGGCTAACATCGTCCGCGGAGGACGCTCCGTCAAATGTCCTTGGCAAGTCGAAGACCGGAAAACTGCCAGCGTGCGTCGGGCGGGAAAAAATTCCGGTAGCTGGCCCGGACGTGACCGGGTGGTGTGGCACAGGAACCGCCGCGCAAGACGAATTGTCCGCACATGAATTTGCCATTGTACTCGCCCACGGCGCCGGCGGCCGGCCGATATCGCGGATAGGCGGAGTATGCCGACCGGGTCCATTCCCAGACACCACCGAAAAGCTGGGAATATCCGTCATGGTCCGGCTGTGAACGCGGATGCGGCGCGCGATCCGGAGACAAGGCCTCGGCCCGACCCGGATCATGAGAGGCGGCAGCCAGCTCCCATTCGCGCTCCTCGGGCAGTCGGGCACCGGCCCATTCTGCAAACGCGGACGCCTCGAAATAGCTCAGATGGGTGACCGGTGCAGCCGGATCGATCCGACGTTCACCGCCCAGCGTGAATTCGAACCACTCTCCGTCGCGCTGGCGCCAGTACAGGGGCGCGCACCAGCCTCTCTCATTGACCGTCGCCCACCCTTCCGACAACCAGAGCGGCGCGGTGTCATAGCCACCGTCGGCCATGAATTCGAGATACTCGCCGTTGCTGACCGGACGCGACGCCAGGGCGAAGGCCTCGAGCCAGGCCTTGTGGCGCGGCCCTTCATTGTCGAAATGGAAGCTGTCGCCGTCGTGACCGAACATGTAGAGACCGGCGTCGAATGCGTGCCAGTGCAGGTCCGGCAATTCGTTGCCGCCCAGCGTATCCGCTGGCCAGGCCAGCGGACTGAACGGGTGTTTGGACAAGACGTGTTTGATATCGGTGACCAGCAATTCCTGGTGCTGCTCCTCATGAGCCACGCCCAGTTCAACGAGCGCCTCGACCTGGGCAAAATCGAATTCTTGGTGACCGGAGAGTAAACGCTCCATCGCAGCATCCACGTGGGCGCGATAAGCCAGCACGTCAGCCAAGGATGGCCGGGTCAGGAAGCCGCGTTCCGGTCGCGCATGACGCGCCCCGACCTGTTCGTAGTAGGAATTGAACAGGTAATTGAATTCAGGCGAATATTCCTGATATCCATCCAGATGTTGGCGCAGGACAAAGCATTCCCAGAACCAGGTTGTGTGGGCCAGGTGCCACTTGGTTGGGCTGACATCCGGCATGGTCTGGACCGTCATGTCCTCGGCAGACAGCCCGGATACCAGTAATTGTGTTCGCTGCCGCGCACCCCAGTAAAGCGAAAAGAGCGAGCTATAAATCTGGTCATCCATAAGAAATATGCTTTCTGAATACTGGGATTAACAAGTTTTCAAACTGATCTGCGCTAAGAGCGGGGTTGGGCATTTAAACTAAAAGACGTTCATGACAGGCAGTCCAGCACAAGCGCTTCAAGCTCTCGCAAAAATGCGTGACCCAGACAAGCGTAACCAGCTTGCATTGGGGGTCACGGATATGTGCATCGCTCAAAAGCTGAGCGATACGGCCGAACCCGTGGCCGGCGAGTTGCTGGTGACGCTTTGTTCGACCTGCCCCGGCGACACGCAAAAGGCGATGGCAGAGAAACTGGCCGCCTGTGAATGGGCGCCCCATGCCGCGCTGCGCTTCCTGGGCACGCAGGACCTGGAAATCGCCAGCATCATCATCAAGAAGGGCAAGGGCCTGTCGGATGAGGACATGATCCACATCGCACAGGAGGCGTCGCCGGACCACCGGCTCATCCTCGCCCAGCGCTCCAATCTGCGCCTGCGGGTCACCGAGACCCTCGCCGGACCTGGCGAAGCCAATGTCCTGCGCGCACTCGCCGACAATGACACTGCGGAGATCTCCGAGGGCACGCTGGAAATCTGTCTGACGGTCGCTCGCAACCACCCCAAACTGCGCGAGGCTCTGGCCCGGCGCCACGATATTTCGACCGATTATGCCACCCAGTTGTGCATCATGTTGCCCGAGAGCTGGCGCGAGGAACTCTGCCGCCGCTTCGGTCTGGACAAGGACAAGGTAGAAGAGCTGACGGTCGAGGCCGCGCTGAAAATCTCCAATGAAGGTGCCGATAACGAGGCTGCAGACCTCGTCCGCGCCGCGGCAAAGGACGGCCGCCTCAACGGACAGTTTGCCCTTTCCGCCCTGAAGAAGGGCAATGAGGCTGTGTTCGACCACGCGATAGCCGATCTGTGCGAGATCACGGTTCCGCAATGGCGCGTCGCCCTGGCCATGGGCGGAGTGCGCGCGGCAGCCCTGGCCTGCCAGGCCGCAGGCCTTGACCGCACAGCCTATCCGGTGGTGCACAAGGCCTTGCGCCAGCTGGGCCGGATGCACCAGGCACTGGAGGGCGATGCGATGTCGTCGGCCGCCAACGTCTTTCGCATGTACGGCCCTGAAAAAGCGGCGAAAGTCTTGCGTCAGCTCGGCGGCAGGGTTTAATGGCCACTCACCAAGTGAGTGCGCACCTTGACCACCAATCCCCGCCTAGCCTTCCTCGCCAGCCCGAAACCGGAAGCCAAAGCCGCCCGGCTTCGGCTGGAAGAACGTTACGGCTCCACCTCAGTCTATGATGCGGACATTATCGTCGCCCTCGGCGGTGACGGCCTGATGCTCGATGCGCTGCACACCGCAATCTCGACCGGCGCCAAGGTCTACGGAATGAATTTTGGCTCTGTCGGTTTCCTGATGAATGCCTATGCCGAGGATGACCTGCTCGAGCGCCTCTCGCGCGCCGAGGCGGCCAGCATCCACCCCCTGCGAGCACGGGGCGAAGACGTTCATTGCAATCGTTTCGAAGCCCTGGCGATCAATGAAGTCTCGCTGCTTCGCGAGACGCGCCAGACCGCCAAGATCAAGATTCGAATCGACGAGACCGACCGCCTGGCCGAACTGCAGGCCGACGGCGTATTGGTGGCCACGCCAGCCGGATCCACGGCCTACAACCTGTCGGCCCACGGCCCGATCCTGCCGCTGGATTCACGGGTCCTTGCCCTGACCCCGATCAGCGCTTTTCGACCACGTCGGTGGCGCGGAGCCCTGCTCCCGCACACGGCCAAGGTAGGCTTTGAAATCTCGGAACCCTCACACAGGCCCGTCTCTGCCGTGGCCGACAACAAGGAATTCCGCGAAGTCTGCCGGGTCGAGGTCGAGGAAGCCTCCGACATTTCCCTGACCATGCTGTTTGACCAGGGGCATAATCTTTCCGAACGCATTCTGGCTGAACAGTTCGAAAGTTAGGATGCTTAGGCTGGTGTTAAGCACCCTGAGTTACGTTGAAATCGGCTATCAACAACAGGCCTTGGAACGTGACCGAGACAAGCAAGATTGAAACGAGCTGCGCCAGCAAGTCGGTGCTCATTGTCGATGACAATGCGGCGCTGCGGGGTCTGTTGCGCGTTTCCCTGCACGCTTTTGGTGTTGCCAAGGTCTACGAGGCTGAATCTGTCGACCTCGCCCTGTCGCTTGTCGCGTGCAAGCACATCGATCTGATTATCACGGATTGGAAGATGCGACCGCGCGACGGGCTGGAGCTCGTGCGCCAGGTTCGCAACCCGCAGACCTGCTCCTCGGCTTATGTTCCGATCATCATGCTGACGGCCTATTCCGATGGCGAACACATACGCGCGGCGACACAAGCCGGCGCAAGCGCCTTTCTCGTGAAGCCCTTCAACTCCTCCAGCCTCGCCACGACAATCGTGGAAG
This sequence comes from Pseudomonadota bacterium, assembly GCA_036141435.1. Lineage (GTDB taxonomy): Bacteria > Pseudomonadota > Alphaproteobacteria > Caulobacterales > Maricaulaceae > Maricaulis. Next base: position 7,960 of record JAYZXG010000033.1, read on the forward strand.
CGCTCGAGGATGACCGCACGATCTACAATACCAGCGATTACCTTGGCCCCGACCGACGCGCTGTCGAGCGGACCAGCCAATCAACCGAACAATCCCTGCTCGCCGCCAGGTAAAGGAAACAAGATGTCCAAACCGAACCCGGATGTGGAAATCGTCAATCCACCGAACATGCTTCAGATCAAGATCGGTGGCCCGATCAGCGCGGGTGACCTGCACCTGATCGAGAAAGCCGAAGACGCGATCAAGGATCTGCGCCACGAGTTTGGTAACTGGCTCGAGGAAGAGGTCCAGAAGCTGGAAGACGCCGCCAAGGCTGTCCGCGAGAAGGGCCTGAAGGGCGATGAGGGCGAACAGCTCTTTATTCGTGCGCATGACCTGCGGGGCGTGGGTTCCACGTATGAATTCCCGATCATCACGCGCCTGGCGGCGTCACTGACCAAGCTGATTGATATGGACGAGAAGCGCCAGCAGGCATCGCGCGCGCTTGCTCTCGCCCACGTCAACGCCATCCGCGCTGCACTGAGCCAGAATATCCGTGACACAAATGACGCCGTGGCAGCCGCCCTCGCGGAAGAACTGGAAGTCCAGTCAAGCGCGTTCGCCAAACCCTGGGACACCGACTAGGCGATCGAAATGCGGCAAAAGAAAAGGCGCCAGTTCGGCGCCTTTTTTTGTGTCTGAATACCGGGCGAAATCAGCTGGCTTCACGGAGCTGCGCGGGTGCCCCGTGCAAACGGTCCAGAACATAGTCCAGGTCTTCCTCCGGAATGCCCTGGAAGCGGGTGATGGCACGCTCGGCGAGAATGGACTGGAAATGTTCCCGGCCCTGGCTGTCGTGCGGCATCTCCATGGAATGGAAAATGTCAATTGCGGCCCGGAACGCCGGATAAAGGCGTGGCGGCATGCCGGTCCGGTCATAGATGGCGCGCAAACCGAGTGGCCCCGCATCGTGGACCAGCAACCAGGCCCGCGCATGGGTCACGCCGGCAAGTTCGGCAAACGCATGCTCCACGAAGCCGACATGCCCGCACAGCATGGCCCGCAGTACCAGGGAGGGTGTCAGGCGCCCATTCATCCGCAATTGCTGGACGAAATGCTGCGGATCATGAGCTAGCCCGGCCTGTTCAACGAGATCCACGGTGGCCCGCTCGCGCGCGTCCTCGGCCAGCTCGACAGCGAGCTGGGGCGGCAGGGCGTGCTTGGCGACCAGGCGCTGCATGGCCTCATCACTGATGTGCGCGATCAGCTTTTCGGTCACTTCGAGCGGCAGCGTGGAGCGCGCCACGAAGGCCTCCATCACAGCCGGGGTTTCACAGAAACTGGCAAATGCCTTTTCATAGGCATCCTGGCTGAATTCGGCGCCGTCATTGCTGGCCGCAATGCCGACCGACTTTTCCTCGCCCTTGTCGATGATCGCCTCAACAACAATGGCCGGTACATGCTCGCGTGCTGCGATAGCGCAAAGCTTGCCACCGTCCGAGGTTTCCACCAGCCGGGTCAGGTCTTCCTCATCCAGGACAGGGGAAGACAGCAGGATCGGTGTCGCCACCTCCTCCACATCGGCCGCCAGCCGCATGGCAATGTCATGGGGCAGGTTTTTCGACTGACGCAGCGTGACAGCGAGGGCACGGCGTACCAGGTCAGCAGAATCCTGAACAATCAGCTGCAAGATGCCTGAAGCCGCCTCGCTTTCCTCGCCCTGAAGCGGGGCAGCATCGATCAGACGACAGATCTTGCGCGCGGCATTGGCCCGCTCATCATCATCTCCGCCTTTGACGAGGCGACGAATATCTGTGTCTGTCAGTCGATTTCGGAGTGCAACTACAGCCATGGCTATCTCACAAGAAACGGATCTCGCGAGAGTTTAGCGAGGGCATGCTTAACGAAACCTTTTCACGCGCGGGCGCGGTTAAGCCTTAGGTGTCGTCACGCCGGGCGGAGGCCGGGGCATCGAGCGAGGCAAGGATCTCGACCAGAGTCGGGGTCAGTTCGCCGCCCGTGGAGGCCAGGTATCCCGTGCCCAGAAAGCCGAACTGACCGCTGCGCACCGGTGCCGAACCGAAAAAATCGGTGCTGCCATCAACCGCACTGCCCGCTGAACCACCATTCGTTGTTTCGCCCGCCTGTGCGAGGGCGGCCTCGGCTTCACCGGTGAGCCGGCCGAGCAATTGGGCTGCCGTGACCGGGCGAGCGCCGTCGTAGAACATATTGCGATTGGCCGCCGCAGCCGCCGGGAACAGGTGGGCGGCGCCCTGCCGGGGATTGTCGCGCACGGCCTCGATCAGGTCCGCCGCACCGTTCGCGCCGAGAAAATGGGCCGCATAGAGCTCGCCGGAACTGGCCGGGCGCCCCACACGGTTCTCGATTACCTGGCCGTTCTCTGCGGCCAGCTCACCCGCCATGAGCGCCGCCGCATCAGGATTGAAGCGCAGATCAAGGATCTGCTCGCGCGTGGCACTGTCAGAGACCCGGAACCGGCCATCCGCTCCTCGCTCGATCTGCGAGGCCAGGTCGGAAAACCCGTGCGCATCGCCGTGGCGATGCATCATTCCGAGCCAGGTTTGCTCGATGAACTGGAACATGCCGGCGGCGCTGGATGTGCGGGCCTGGGCTTGTGGATCGAAATTGCTTTCCCGCGCTGCCGTCTGCGCGAGATACTCAAAATCTGCACCGGTCTCACGGGCAGCCTGGCGGATCACAGAGTTAAATCCGCGCATGTCGAGCGTTTCGATGCGATCGACCAATGTGGCCTCCAGAAGATTCGAATCGGGCCGATGGTCCGCTGCCCTCGCCTAACCTCTCGTTAACGCGATTTGATCGACCTCAATTCCCCTCTATACTCGAACTCGAGGGACGATTTTTTGGAGACTTAAGATCGTGAATATCAAATCCGTACTTCTCGCAGCCGGCATGACGGTCGCGATGCTTGCCGCCCCTGCTGGAGCGGACAGTATTCGCCTGGTCAACATCAACAGCTACCAGGTGGTCGATAACCAGCATGTCATTCTGCGCGGCGGCGTCAGTCGCTATTACCTGGTGACGCTGGCCAATCGCTGCCACGGCCTGCGCTACGGCATGCAGATCGGCACCAGCCTGCCGACACGCGGACGGGTGTTCTCTCCGCGCACCGAATACATCGTCACGCGGGATAACTACCGCTGCTATATCGATACCATCGAGGAAGTCGAGGATCGTGAGGCCGCGCAGGCGCTGATCGACGAACGCGCCGCCGAGGCAGAGGCCGAGCTCGAGGCCGCCAGCGAATCCTAGCGCAACGCTAGGCAGAATCAGAAACGCCGGCCCGCGGGGCCGGCGTTCGTGTTTCGTGAGGCCGTGTGCGGCCTAGCGATAGCCACCAACGCCACCATCGAGCATCAGTGTCATCGAGATGGTCTCGCGGCTCTCGGTGCGAACCTCACGACGCATTTGTTCCATGTAGCGCTCTTCCCGGCGCATGAAGATCAGCTTTTCACCCGGCCCATACCGACGCAGCAGTGATCTTTCATTGCAGTTACGGCGCGGTTCCTGGGTCGAGCAATACAACTGGCCACCCGGCGTATGACGCAGCGACTCGCCCTTGCGGCACATGATCGTCGCAGCGTCTTCCCAGATATTCTGTCCGTCGACCTGCCAGCCGATCGTCACTTGCATCGCCGTGCCGGCCATGCAGCGATAGAGCTCACCGTCATAGATCGCATCGACGCGGGCTTCGCCATCGACCTGGGACGCCGGATGGGGTGTGCCATTGTCATCGACACAGACGGCACGGACGACCCGCCATTCCTCGATGATGCGCGTGCGCTCTTCCTCGTAATACTCGTAGCTTTCTTCTTCCCGCCCCACGACGTTCAGTCCGGTGATTGCCGTCGCAGCCGGCGCCGTCGTGTTGGAATAATACGAGCCGCCCCCGACGAAGGTGATCGCGCCGGCTCCCGCTGCTGCGCTCGCATTCGCATTGGCGTTCACATTCGCCGTCGCATTCACATTGGCGTTGACGTTCGCCGTGATGTTGATGCCGGCATGGACATTCACACCGACATTGATGTTGCCACCATGCACATTGATGTTGGGAACATTGACCGTGTGACCACCCCCGTGGTTGCAGCAATGCGTCGGCGGCGGTGGCGGTGGTGCCGGATGGCAGCAATCCTGCGCAACCGCGCTGGCTGCACCAATTCCGGTCGGTGCAGCGACAACGGTGAAGGCGGCGCTGGCGGCAATCATAAAAGCGTGCCGTGCTGATACGCTCATGGCTGGGCTCCCTTAGTCTTGCCCCCTCTCCTGCAACTCCCGGGCCGCTTCGGCACCCGTGGCTTTCGCCCGATCAGGGAAGCTCGAAAATCGCCTTTCCCGTGAGACGTGTATGGCCCCGTTCTTGAAACCCGGACGGCGCGACGGGCGAGCTGCCCGAACTTGTGACGCCAGCGGAGTGCGAGATGAAACACGCGCAATCGAGAGCCCTGCACAGCTATTGGCAAACGCTGCGCCTGGGGGGGACAACACCGGAACGGGCCGATGTTGAGCCACAGGACATCGCATCCCTGCTGGGTTATGTCTTCATGCTGCGCCGTATCGACTCGGGACATCATGTGTTCCGCCTCGCCGGCACACATTTCTGTCAGCTCTATCAGCGTGAATTCCGGGACCAGAATTTCCTGAGCCTGTGGCGGGGGCATGATGCAACGCACATCCAGGCCCTGCTTGAATCAACGCTCGCCGGTGCCTCACCCGCGTCCGTGGTGGCGCGCGCCTCTTCCATCGATCTGCATCAGCTGCCCGTCGAGATCAGCTTCTTTCCGCTGAAAGGGCCCGAGGGCGTGGTGGACCGCGTGCTGGGACTGTATCAGCCGCTCGATGATGTCGAAATCTTCCAAAATCGCCCGATCGTGCGCACCAGCCTGCGGGAGATTCGCCCTCCGGCCGTACCCGGACATTTGTTCGGGGCCCGCCCGGGGTGTCCTTCATCAAATGCAGAATTGGTTGCAAACGACCGATAGCGGCAAAGGGTTTTTAACCCCTCTTGGCTAGATCTGGTTCACTCATGGAGAAACGCCCATGGTGGATGAACCAAACCGGCTCGACCGACGGAAAATCCGGATTGCTGCACGCGGGGCTGCCGAACGACGGCGGCACGCCCGTGTTCCCCTGCGGCTGCATGGTCGATTCTGGAGCGAGAATCAGGGCGAACACGCCTGTCGCCTGATCGATATCTCGCCCGGTGGCGCGCGCATCATGGCCCGCACCGTCCCCACCAGCAATCAGCGTATCATCCTGCTGATCAACGGGATCGGTCGCATGGAGGGCGTCGTCGTCCGCAGCGAGGGAGAGGAGTTCAGCCTTCGCTTCAGCGCCACTGACCGGAAACGGGACAAATTGGCCGACACGATCACCTGGCGTTTCAATAAGGACCGTCTCGGACTGGAAGAGGATCGCACCGCGCCGCGCAAGCAAGGACGCGGTCGGGCCAAGGTCCGTTTCTCGGACGGCGTCGTGATTCATGCCAATGTCATCGACGTCTCGGTGACCGGTGCAGCCTTTGAATGCCTGGAGCGCCCCAAGCTCGATGAGCCTGTCAGGGTTGGAGAAATGGCCGGACGTGTGGCGCGCATTCTGGACAATGGCTTCGCGGTGGTGTTCGATCCTCCGGAAGCCATGCAAGACGGGACGGCGGCTGCCTGATCAGCTAAAATAGTCCCAATTTCCTTGACGGGTTGAAATTTTGTCGACTGTGGCCAGATTCTTGCCGCAAGTCGGTGTATGATAGTTACGAGTACCGGTGCGAGAGAGATCGATATGCCTCGCGATGATGGAATCGCAATGTCCTGGTTTGTGAAAGTCGAAGGCCGTGTTTACGGCCCGTACACGCCCCCGCAGATGCGGGCCTTTGTTGGTGAAGGCCGGATTGCGTCGCATTCCATGGTGTCTTCCGACAAGGACGGTGAATTTGCACCGGCCGCCGATATCGAGGAGCTGAAATCCTGGTTCGGCGAATCGGACGGGGGCACAGTCGTCGAGAAACGCGTCACCCCCGGTGCGCGTCCGGCCAATTTCGTCATCATCACCGAGATCACATCGGAAAATGGTGCGGACTTCCGCAATTCCCTCGCCGCCTATGGCGATGTGGAGTCGGTCACCGGCGGCGTCTGGCTGCTGCGCGGCCCGACGACCGCGGCGGTTCTGCGCAACGAGCTCAGCCATGTGCTCGATCGTGATGACAAGCTGCTGATCATCGACGCGTCGCACGACCGCGCGGCCTGGTTCAACCTCGGCAGCGAGGCTGACCAGAACATCCGCGATCTGTGGGGTCGGGCGAACTAGCCGTCCAGGCGTTTCAATTCAGCCGAATGCCGCTGTGAGTTCTCGACATAATGGTCGGCGGACAGCTTCAGCATGGCTGCAGTGTCGTCATCGAGCGTGCGAATGACGCGACCGGGCGACCCCACGACCAGTGAATTATCGGGAATCTCCTTGCCTTCGGGAATCAGCGCCCCGGCGCCGATGATGCAGTTTTTCCCGATTCTGGCCTTGTTGAGCACGATGGCGCCGATACCGATCAGGGAGTTGTCGCCGATCTCGCAACCATGCAGCATCACCTTGTGGCCGACCGTCACGCCCTCGCCGATCTTCATGTGGATGCCGAAATCGGTGTGCAGGACTGAAAGGTCCTGGATATTGGTATTGGCGCCGATCTCGATGCGGTCGGTATCCCCGCGAACAACGCAGCCATACCAGATGCTCGCATTCTCGTGCAGAACCACATCGCCAATGACCGAGGCATTGTCCGCGATCCAGTAGTTTCCGTTTTCCGGCAGAACCGGCTGCGACTCACCCAATGCATAGATCGCCATCAGTGTCGTCCCCCAAAGTTTTATGAAATTCACGCGACGGCCGCGTTTAGATCTTCTTCACTGCGTTACACTCAGACTGTAGTCACGATTCGAGAGCGCCTCTCGGTTCGTATCGGAAACTCTAGCAGGAGGCCTGCAAGTCGGCATGTCCGAACTTCGCTTCAGTCCACCACCCGGTTCCGGCCCTACGCCGCCGACCCTGCCGGAGTCTTCCGAATCATCACCAACGCAACGCGTTTTTCGCCCCTCTGCCTTTGCCGAGGGGTTTTTCATGTGTGGAGGTTCCTTCCATGGCTAAACGGTCAGTCAAACGTCGCCTGAAAGCTGGAGAGTTCAACAGCAAGCACTATGAGTCGGAGGAGGCCAAGGTTCAGGCCCTCTTTCCCGGGACTCACTGGTCCCCCGATGACAAGGAACCCATGCGTGATCAGCGATTCGTAAAGAAGGTGAAACCGCGCTCGGCCGGTCAGGAAAAGCTGATGAAGGCCATTGATGACAAAAATCTCGTGCTGGCACTTGGCCCAGCCGGCACCGGCAAGACCTATCTGGCGGTCGCCAAGGCCGTCGAGGCGCTGGAGGCCGGCAAGGTCAGTCGCATCGTCCTCTCCCGCCCCGCCGTGGAAGCCGGCGAATCGATCGGCTTCCTGCCGGGCGCGATGGAAGAAAAGCTCGCGCCGTATCTGCGCCCGCTCTACGACGCCCTGGCCGACCGGCTGTCCCCGAAAAAACTCAAGGCGATGATGGCCGAGGGCGTCATCGAGATCGCGCCGATCGGCTATATGCGCGGGCGGACCCTGAACAACGCCTTTGTCGTGGTCGACGAGGCGCAGAACTGCACCTATGGGCAGCTGAAAATGCTGCTGACCCGTCTGGGCTGGAACTCAACCATGGTCGTTACCGGCGACCCGGCGCAGTCCGACCTCCTACCGGAAATGTCCGGTCTGGCCGGCATTGCCGACAAGATGGATGAGCTGGAAGACGTCGGCGTCAGTCGTCTCGCATCAAAGGACATCGTCCGCCACCCGCTGGTGGCGACAATGCTCACGGTCCTCTAAGCATTCGCATCGGCAATACTGGAGTGCGGCGATTTATCGCCGCACTTTATTTCCGGTCAAACTTGATCGTGTGTGAGTTGGGCCTATTCTTTATTCCGGATACGGAGGCATGGCATGCCCTACGAACGAGTATTCGTACCCGGTGCTAAACGCTTCGAAACCCGGTTTTTCGGTCGGGTTCCAGCTGATGAGATCGTTCAGAACTACATGGAAATGATCCAGTCGGATGACTGGTCGCCGGATGTTGTTCGCCTGATCACCGTTGAGCGTGGAGCCGATCTCAGCGACCTGACCTATGAAGTCTTCGAGAACCGCTTCATCAAGCTGCTTGAGGACACGGCCCATATCGCCGGACCGCCCAACAAGAACGCCTGGATCATCGAATCGGAAGTGACTATGCCGATCGTCCAGACCTGGGAGCTGATGCCTGCCGCACAGAAACTGGATGTGTTCGGCGTCTTCGCGACCCGCGACGAGGCCCTCGACTGGCTCCACCCCTAGTGAATCGTCACGCTGCGCTGGCGATATCTGACCAGCTGGCGCAAGGTCAGCGGATGTCGCTCCTGCGGGTTCAGGCCCATGCGGCGCATTTGCCGCTCGGCACGCTCGCGCGCTGAGCGTGCCCGAAGGAACTGGATGGCGAGATAGGCCGCCACGGCCATATAGGCCACATACTCCATGATCGAATAATAGTTCGGCATGAACATCCAGATCAGCAAGGCCACAATCGCCGCCAGGATGATATCGAGCGGCAGGCTCTCTGCCGCGTTGAAATAGGCCACCGCCGGGAAAAGGGTCCGGTCGATATCGCCCTCCGGATCGATACGCTCGAGCAGGCTCTCGAACTCGGCCGCCTGCTGGGTGTAGGACTTGTTGAGTACGGTTTCCGGCGTGATTTCCGGCGCATGCGGCGGGATATCACGATTGAGCAGCATGCAGGCGCGCATCAGCCATTCCGCATCCTGCAGCCGACCATGTCCGTAATATCCACTCACGCCCTACTCCGTGATCTCACCGAAAAGCCACTGCGCTGCCTGCTCGGGCGTTTCCCGGTCCAGGTCTGTCAGGCGGTTGGCCTCTCGCATATCGGTATCGCTGATCGCGCCGACAAGACCGGCCAGTGCATCCGCCAGTCCCGGTTTCGCCGCAGCCTCCGGAGACAGCAGGATGATGGCGTCATAGGGCGGCAGAATCCCCCGCGGATCAGCCAGCACCTGCAGGTCATAGGCCGCGATACGGCCATCCGTGGTGTAGGCGCTGATGACATCGACCTGGCCGTCACGCACCGCATCATACATGAAAGTCGCATCCATCGCCCGGGTCGACATCGCCGCCAGCCCGTAGGCGTCGCGCGTATTGATCCATTCAGAGCGCGTGAAAACCTCTGCGTCTCCACCCACTTCCAGCGTGTCCGCATGCCTGGCGAGATCGCCCAGTGAGGAGATGCCCAGAGCGGTCGCCTGGTCGCGACGCATGGCAAACCCGTAGGCGTTCTCGAAACCCAGCCGCCCCAGTGTCAGGATACCGTACTCATCGCGCAGATACCCCGCGATCTCCACGAACATGGCATGGCGATTGATCGGCTCATCGCGGTTCATCACCGTTGCCCAGATGGTGCCGGTATAGTCGACATAGGCATCGATCTCGTTGTTCCGCAACGCGTCGAAGGCAATGGTCGAGCCCAGATTGTCCAGCCGCTCGACATCGGCGCCCGCCGTGTTCAGCACGTCTTCCATCAGCTCGGCGAGAATATACTGTTCGGTGAACGCCTTGGCTCCCAGCCGGACGGTCTCGCCACGCAGCGCGCCCTCGCCCGCCCGCACACTGGCGACCTGCTCGGACGGGCCCGACTGCGCCGGAGGCGTGAAATCGATAAAGCGGGGCAGAATCGACGCGAGAATCACCACGGTCAGGATGGCGCTGACCTGGATTGCGAGCGCCTTGCGGCGATCGCGCGCCGCGACTTCGAACAGGCGGATCAGCTGATCCAGAAGAACCGCCAGTCCCGCCGCGAAGAGACAGCCGAACAGAACCGAGAGCCAGTTGCGTGTCTGCAGCCCGGCAAAGATGTAATTGCCCAGGCTGGGCGCGCCAACCGGTGTGGCCAGCGTCGCGGCACCGACCACCCACACAATCGATGTCCGGATACCGGCAACGATCACCGGCAGGGCCAGCGGCAGTTCGACTTGCCACAGGCGTTGCCCCTGGGTCAGGCCAAGGCCACGGGCAGCCTCCACCACGCCGGCGTCCACACCTTGCAGGCCGACGACCGTATTGCGAAGAATCGGCAGGATGGAATAGAGCATCAGCGCCATGAAGGCCGGCGCATATCCGATGGTGCCACCCAGCAGCGGGACCATCAGGGCCAGCAGGGCCAGCCCGGGTATCGTCTGGATAACCCCGGCAATGTTCAGGACCCACGAGGCAAAGCGCTTCCTCGGCGCGGCGAATATTCCGAGCGGCAGGCTGATGGCCAGACCGACCGTGATCGCGGCCAGGGACAACAGGACATGACCGGACAGGAGATCCGGCAGTTCATTCAAGCGTTCGGCGAGATTGCTGTTCATCCGCCCAGCTCCGCGATCGCGCGCATCTGGCGGCGCGGGGTGTCGAGCAGGCCGGACACATAGTCATCTGCAGGATTGGCCATGAGTTCAGCCGGTGTTCCCGATTGCACAATCTGCCCGGCACGCATCACCGCGATCTCGTCTGCCAGGATCAAGGCCTCGGCCATGTCATGGGTCACCAGAACAGCAGAGAATCCGAGCTCGGTCTGCAGCCGTTTGAAATCGCGCTGCAAGTCGTCACGAGTCAGCGGGTCAAGCGCGCTGAAGGCCTCGTCCATCAGGACCAGATCCGGCTTGCCGGCCAGCGCCCGCGCAAAGCCGACACGCTGCCTTTGTCCGCCGGAAAGCTCGTG
>JAYZXG010000034.1:0-4454 GCA_036141435.1 Pseudomonadota bacterium
TTGACCTGTCCGGGCAAGCCAAGAGTTCAGGCGGCAAGGTCGAATTTCCGGCGCGTCCACAGCGGGACCGCCCGCTGGGCTCACGCCTGAACGACACAGAGCGCGCCGCCCATGACGTCTTTATTGACGAAATGGGCGAAGACGCGCTCTGGAAACAGCTTCAGTCTGTCAATTAGTTGGCAGCGGCCGGATCGCCATTGCCGTTGGTTTCGGCGCCCTGGGCTGCAGCTGCGCGCTTGGCCAGCTGAGCGCGATACAGGTTCGCGAAATCAACCGGATCCAGCATCAGCGGCGGGAAACCGCCATCGCGCGTGACGTCGGCCAGGATACGACGGGCGAACGGGAAGATCATGCGCGGGCATTCGATCAGCAGGAAGGGCTCGCGATCGGCATCCGAGATGTTCGCCATCTGGAAGACACCGGCATAGGCCAGCTCGGCGATGAACACGACAGCCTCGTCTTCAGCCACCGCGCGCGCCGAGAAGTTCAGCGTGACTTCATAGGTGTCGGGCGAGAGCGTGCGGGCCTGGACGTCGATGCCGAGGTCGATGTTCGGCGGCTTCTGACTGCGGGAAGCTTCCGTGAAAGACGGGTTCTCGAAAGACAGGTCCTTGATGAACTGGGTCAGAATGCGAAGCGACGGAACTTTCGGCATTTCGCCTTCAGCAGGCGTGGTCGGAGCGTCGGCCATAATATTCCCCTGGCGGGTCAGCGTTGATCAATTGGCCCACGGGCCAAATACAGGAAGCGGGCCGGTTAGCATGCGAGCAGAACAGCGGCAAGCTGTATGCCTGATATTGAACTAGCTGACGAAACGCCAAAATGTTCTAGTATTGGTATCTGGAGCCAATTTCACAGCCAGTCAGGGCCCTGCAGGAATGATCGACGTTCTCACCATTCTCATCTTTGGCGGAATAGCCGTTTTCTTCGGTTTCAAGCTGTTCACCGTGCTGGGGCGGCATGAAGGCCACATGGAAGCTCCGACATCCGACAACCTGAACCCTGCCGGTCTGGATCGTGGTCCGGCCCAGCCGAATTTGCGCCCGGCCTTCGAAGGCCCGGCTGCTGCGGGCCTGGAAGCCATTGCAGCGGCGGACTCCCGCTTTGATCCCAGCGAGTTTGTCGAGGGAGCCAAGGCCGCCTACCGCATGATCGTCGAGGCCTTTGCCGCAGGCGACAAGGACCAGTTGTCCCGGCTTCTGGCGCCGGCTGTGTACCAGCGCTATGAGCGCGCCATCGATGACCGTGAAGGCCGTGGCGAGACCGTGAAATCGGAAATTGACCGGATCAAGTCGGCCGACATCACCGAAGCCGAGCACCGCTCGGGCACAGCCCGGGTCAAGGTTCGGTTTGAAGCCGAGATCGCGACGGAAACGCTCGACACCGATGGCAACCGGGTCTCCGGGGATCTCGCCAACCTGGCCAAGACGGTGGAGTACTGGACCTTCGAGCGCAAGACCACGAGCTCGGATCCCAATTGGGAGTTGTCCAGTGTCTCCGTGGCTTAAGTCCGGACTCTTCTCCAGTCTTGTCTTGCTGGCGGCGTGTCAGCAGCCGGAACCCGTCGAACCGCCGGCGGAGGAGGTTGTTGAACCGGAACTGGTGCTGCCGGATCAGCTGCAACTCATCCCGGCCCACTGGGACGCCTTGCGCGACTGGCAGTCGACAGACCCGCTGGACGGCATTTCCGCATTTCTGCGGTCGTGTGAACGCTGGCAGGGCTGGGCCGATGACCGTCCACTCAACCCGCGGGCCGAATGGGCAGGCACAGTCGGAGACTGGCGGGCGGCCTGCGCTGCAGCGATGTTGGCCGGGTCTGATGCCGCATCCCGGCGCGCCGCGCTTGAAGCGGTCTTTCAACCCATTCGCATTACCGCGATCGCTGACGATGAAACTGTCGAGCCGGCCGATACAGGTTTGCTGACCGGGTATTACGAACCCTTCGTCGAGGTGCGCGAACGCCCCGACCCGGAATTCGCCCAGCCGCTGCGACGGCGACCGGATGATCTTGTGACCGTCGACCTGGGACGCTTCGACGAGACCCTCGCCGGTCGCCGCCTGGTCGGCCGTGTCGAGGACGGCGAGCTGGTTTTCTATCGCGATCGCGATGAGATCGAGCGCCAGGACCGCGGCGAAGTGATTGCGTGGGGCCGGCCAATCGATGTCTTTTTCCTGCAGATCCAGGGCTCCGGGCGTCTCGTCTACCCGGATGGTCACCAGGAGCGTGCCGCCTTTGCAGCTCATAATGGCCTGCCCTATCGCTCCATCGGTCGCGAATTGATCCGTCGGGGAGAGCTCGAGCGCCATGCGGCGTCCAAACAGGGGATCGAGCGCTGGCTTAATGAAAACGGACCACAAGCGACGGCAGAACTGTTCGCGGTCAATCCCCGCTATGTTTTCTTCCAGATCCAGCCTCTTACCGACCCGGACCTCGGGCCGGCGGGGTCGGCGGGCATTCCCCTGACCCCGATGGCATCCATCGCTGTGGATACGTCCCAGCACGCCCATGGTGTTCCCATCTGGCTGACCGCGGACCTGCCCGAGCTGGAGACCTGGTCGGGCCTGGTCGTGGCGCAGGATTCCGGTGGCGCGATCAACGGCCCCATACGCGGCGATTTTTTCTGGGGCTGGGGGTCTGATGCAGAGCGCCGCGCCGGTACGACCCGCTCGCAGGCCAGCTGGTATGTGCTTCTGCCAACCGCGGTTGCCCAGCGCATCATCGATGCGACACCACCGGCATAGGGCCGATCATGTTTCGCAAGCGCATCCTCAGCCCGGGCGAAAAGGCGGAATGGCGCAAGATTGCGCGATCCGTGAAGCCCCTGGACGAGCGCAAGGCGCGCGCGCTGGAGGCGGATGAGCCCAGCCCCGCGCCCGATCCCGTCAAGAAATCTGGAAAATCCGGGTCGAAGCGCCCGGCCCAACTGTCCGGCCACCCGCACCCGCCGCATCAGCATGCGCCCGTGCCCGTCGACCGCAGCGCGGAGAAGCGTCACCGCCGAGGCAAGCTGGATCTGGACGCGCGCATTGACCTGCATGGTCTGACCCAGGACCAGGCCCTGTCGACGCTGACCCATTTCCTGCGCATGGCTTGGCGCGAGGGTTACCGCAATGTGCTGGTGATCACAGGCAAGGGCCGGTCCCAGCGCGAGCGTGAGAACGAACCCTGGGAATATCCCGAACAGCCCGGTGTGCTGAGGCGCAAACTACCGGAATGGTTAGGAAACCCCACACTTAGTCAGTGGGTGTCAGGATACTCGGCAGCTCATACCCGGCATGGCGGTGCCGGGGCATTCTATGTGACGCTGCGTGTCCGGCCGCCGGGCAAGGCGCCTACAAGATAAACTTGGACAGGTCCGCATTCTTGGCCAGTTCCCCGACCTGGGTGCGGACATAGTCAGCATTGATCTCGATGGTTTCACCCGAGCGGTCCGATGCCGTGAAGGAAATCTCCTCCACCAGCTTCTCCATGATCGTCTGAAGTCGCCGCGCGCCGATATTCTCCACCGTCGAGTTCACATTGGCCGCAAGTTCGGCAATGGCGTCGATCGCGTCCTCGGAGAAGGTGATCGTGACCCCTTCGGTCTCCAGCAGTGCGGTGTACTGACGGATGAGACTGGCTTCGGGCTCGGTCAGGATGCGCCGGAAGTCTTCCTTTGTCAGCGCGGAGAGCTCGACCCGGATCGGCAGGCGACCCTGAAGCTCGGGAAGCATGTCCGAGGGCTTGGCCACGTGGAAGGCTCCGGAGGCGATGAAGAGGATGTGGTCGGTTTTCACAGCGCCATGCTTGGTGGAGACGGTGGTACCCTCGATCAGAGGCAGCAGTTCGCGCTGGACACCTTCGCGACTGACATCGCCGCCGCGAGCGTCAGAGCGGGCTGCGATCTTGTCGATCTCGTCGAGGAAGACGATGCCTTCATTCTCGGCCAGCTTGATGGCCTCGCTGGTGATCTGGGCGTCATCGATCAGCTTGTCGGCTTCCTCGTTGATGAGCGGCTCATAGGCGTCCTTCACCTTCATCCGCACGGTTTTCGTCTGTTGTCCGAAGCCCTTGCCGAGGATGTCGCCGAGATTGAGTACGCCAGCGCCACCGCCGCCCGGCATGCCCGGTATGTCGAGCATCTGCATGGGCGAGCTCTGTTCGGCGATCTTGATCTCGACATCCTTGTCGTCGAGCTCGCCGGACCGCAGCCGCCTGCGGAAGCTTTCGCGGGTGGATTCGCTCGCAGAGGGACCAACCAGAGCCTCAAGCACACGATTTTCAGCAGCGGCGTGGGCCTTGGCCTTGACCTCTTCGCGCTTTTTCTCGCGCACCAGGCTGATGGCGATTTCCACGAGGTCGCGGGCGATCTGGTCAACATCGCGGCCGACGTAACCCACCTCGGTGAATTTCGTCGCTTCGATCTTGATGAAAGGAGCCTGCGCCAGTTTGGCCAGACGGCGTGAAATCTCGG
>JAYZXG010000035.1:0-3532 GCA_036141435.1 Pseudomonadota bacterium
AGTCGTGTCTGTCATTTCCCTCGCGTTCGGGTCCAGCCAGTCGGACCGCGATGATATCCGGGCCAGCCATTTTGCCCGCCAGCTGCTGTCCAACCGCGATGATGGCCGCCTCGACGCCCTGCGTAACTCGCTCGGCATGACGGCGATGGAATTCAAGACCGGTATTTTCGGCTGGAAAGGCATTCTGTATTACCGCTGGTGCATGTCCCAGACACTGCATGCGCTGAAAAGCTTTCTCTACGAGTTGCGGGAAGTCTCCATTGTGGGGGCAACACCGCATGAGCAGACCGAGCTGGAGCATATCCGACGCAAGATCATCGCGGAGACCCGCGCGCGCTGGGCCAGCCTGTCCGGTGTGATGAAGGAATACGAGCAGGTGTTCGAACGCTTTTGCCAGGGCCGCGATGCCAGCGGCTTCCGGACCTTCCTGCTGCGAGCGCCCAGCCTGTTCT
Organism: Pseudomonadota bacterium; assembly: GCA_036141435.1. Lineage (GTDB taxonomy): Bacteria > Pseudomonadota > Alphaproteobacteria > Caulobacterales > Maricaulaceae > Maricaulis. The sequence goes on from JAYZXG010000035.1 coordinate 453, forward strand.
ATGATATCGGCAGCGATCTCTCGGTGGTCAGCCATATCCCTGGCTATTGGCGCTTCTGGGCCAGCCAGAACAAGAAGGGCTATCTGCATGCGCGTGAGGCCATGCCGTTATTCGCCAGCTTCATCTCCAGCGTGACGCGCGACAACCTGTCCGGCGACCCTGCCGAGATCATGCATCGCTCCACATCCAATATTCCCAGGCCAGAGGTCTTCATCCCGCCTGCCGCCTGATCCACCGCCTCGAAACGCGCGATAGCGAAGCCCGGCCAGCCTGGATGGCGAGGCTGGGCGATCTGTTGAAAGCGGGGTGACGGGCCGCGCCTGTCAACGTATTGCAGGGGCATGGCTCCACCGCTTCTCACGCTCCAGGACATCCATCTGACCTTCGGTGTCACCCCGCTGCTCGACGGCGCGGAGCTGAGTGTCGAGGAGAATGCGCGCCTGTGCCTGGTCGGTCGTAACGGATCGGGAAAATCGACACTCATGAAAGTGGCGGCCGGCCTGGTGGAAGCCGATACAGGGTCCCGGTTTATCCAGCCCGGTGTGACAGTACGCTATCTGGAACAGGAGCCCGATCTCAGCGCCTTCACCTCGATCAAGGACTATGTCCTGGACGGGTTGGCGCCTGCGGACTCTGAATACCGTGCGCTCTATCTGCTGGAACATCTCGGCCTGACAGGCGATGAGGATCCCGCATCCGTTTCCGGCGGCGAGGCCCGTCGCGCGGCCCTGGCCCGTGCCCTGGCACCGGAGCCGGATATCCTGATGCTCGACGAGCCCACCAACCATCTCGACCTGCCGGCGATCGAGTGGCTTGAAGACGAGCTGAAATCCATCCGCGCCGCCCTCGTCCTGATCAGTCACGACCGCCGTTTCCTCAGTAATCTGTCGCGCGCAACCGTGTGGCTCGATCGCGGGCAGACACGTCTCCTGAACAAGGGGTTCGAGAGCTTCGAAGCCTGGCGCGACGAAACGCTCGAAGCCGAACAGGTCGAGCTTCACAAACTCGACCGCAAGATCGTCCGCGAGGAACACTGGCTGCGTTATGGCGTGACCGCTCGCCGCAAACGCAATGTGCGCCGCCTGTCGGAACTGCATGACCTGCGTAAACAGCGTGCAGAGCACCGCGGACCGACCGGAACGGCGAAAATGGAAGCCTCCACCGCCCAGGAGGCCAGCAAGCTCATCGTCGATGCGCGCGGGCTCAGCAAGCAATATGGTGACCAGCCTCTGGTCGATGATTTTTCCATGCGCGTCACCCGTGGCGCGCGGATCGGCCTGGTCGGCCCCAATGGCGCGGGCAAGACCACCCTGCTCAAAATGCTCGTGGGCGAACTGGAACCAGACAGCGGCAGCGTGAAGCTGGCGCAGAACCTGGAATTTGCCAGTCTCGATCAGCGCCGGTCAGCGCTGCGGGCGGACTGGACCGTCGCCGAGACCCTCACCGAGGGCAGCGGTGACATGGTCGAGGTGAACGGCCAGCGCAAGCATGTCATGGCCTATATGAAGGACTTCCTGTTCGCACCGGAACAGGCCAACACGCCGATCGAAGTGCTCTCGGGCGGGGAACGGGCGCGCCTGTTGCTGGCGCGCGCCCTGGCCCTGCCCTCCAACGTGTTGATCCTTGACGAGCCGACCAATGATCTCGACCTGGAAACGCTCGATCTGTTGCAGGACCTGATCGCCAATTATGCCGGCACCGTCTTCCTGGTCTCTCACGATCGCGATTTCATCGACCGGACCTGCACCAGCGTGCTGATGTCGGAAGGACGCGGAAAATGGGTGGAATATGCCGGCGGCTATTCCGACATGCTGGCCCAGCGCGGCACCGGCGTCACCAAGAAGAACACATCGCGCAAACCGGCCGCTGCTGCGGACAAGCCGGCCGCCAAGACGCAACAGGCCGCACCGGAACGCAAGCGCATGGCGAACAAGGACCGCTATGAGCTCAAACACCTGCCCGAGCAGATCGAGGCGCTGGAGACGCGGATCACTGCGTTGGAACAGGAATTGGCCAGCCCTGCTCTGGCGCAGGACCCGGCGCGCATGACCGCGGTCTCTGAAGCGCTCGGCAAGGCAATGCAGGAGCGGTCGGACAAGGAAGATCGCTGGCTGGAGCTGGAAGCCCTGCGCGAGGAATTGGAGGGCTAGTCTGGGGGTGCCGACCAGCAGCGCTCCCGCTGGGAGCGCCGCTGGACGACCCTGTCCGGTCTATCTCAGGCGGTTGGAATTGGCCGGCCCCAGCAGGACGGCGTTCAACAACAGCAGGTCGAGCCCTTCCAGATAGGCCCGCGTGGTCGGAGACTGGGTGAAGGCAATGACGTGCCCGCGCCCCATGCGTCGGGTGACGACGAAAGGCTTGAGCGCCAGCTGTTCGGCATACTCAGCCCACAGATAACCGCCCTGCAGCAATTGCTCCGGGGTTCCGAAGCGCATCGCCGTGGTGGCCTCATCCAGCGCCACCGGCGCATAGATATCCGAGCCCGTCACCAGCGCATACGCACCGTTTTCGTATCCCGCAGACATCCAGCTGTCCGTGTTGGCCGTAACGACCACCAGCGCCCCCGGCGAGGAATCCGGCATGGCGCCATGCACCGCCTCGGCGATCAGACGCTCGGCCTCGCTGGTCAGAATGCTGCCATCCGTGACGCCGGAAGACCCGCCTTCGCTCTCACGCGGGGTTCCTGCAGCGCGTTCACGCTGCAGCGGCAGGAAACCGTTATCGCTGTCTGACAGCCAGCGTGTCGCGGTGCCCAGTCCGACCAGGACACCCCCCCGGGACACGTAGCCCTGCAGGGCAGACCGGGCGCTGGACAACATGCTCGTATATCCGGGGAAGCCCTGATCCGGAATGATGATGACGTCGAAGCGATCCAGGTCCGCTCGACCGATGGTCGACGGACGGATGATCGTCACGGGGAGATTATAGCGGCGCTCCAGCACGTAACGGGTAGCTCCCGTTTCGGTCGCACCGGTCCCCTGCCCCCAGAGCAATGCAATGCGCGGCGCGATCACGGGCGAGAAATTGGACGACCCCGGATTGGGTCCCTCATCGACCCAGCTGGTGTCCATGGCATGCAC
>JAYZXG010000036.1:0-3616 GCA_036141435.1 Pseudomonadota bacterium
CGAACACACCTGTGCCGTGGTGTCGGGATTGTCCTTGGCTATGTCATTGAGGTGGTTCGCCACGGACCGGCGCACATATTCCACCGGGTCATCCTTCAGGGTTTCCAGAATGGGCAGGCAGGGCGCCGGGTCGGCCATGAAGGCGGGCAGTTGCATGGCCCAGGGCAGCCGCGGCCGGGTGCCTTCCGAAGCCAGCCTGCGAACATGGTAGTTCTCGTCCCGCGCCCACGCGCACAGTGCGGTCATGGCCCTGTCCTGGTCATGCAGGATCAGGTGACGAATGCCGAACTCCGAGGAAAAGCGCTTGGTCATCTCCTTTTGCGCAAGGAGGGCCGCATCGAAGGCCTCTCCACATCGACGCCCGACCAGGTCGCTCATCGGCATCACCGCCCAGCCGCGAATGCCGTCGGCATCCATACCGGTGGATGACAGCTCGACATTGTCGTGTGGATGCAGGCTGGCCAGCATGACATCGATCGCCTGTTCCAGCTGTGGCGGCAGATGGCGGTTCAGGGCATCACCGATCCGGGCCGAACGTTGCTTGAGTTCCAGCGCGTCGAGCCCTGTTGTTGCGTCGTGGACGAAGCCATCGAGATCAAAAGCCGGATGCACCCGCTTGAGATGGCGGCCCATCATCGTAATCAGGTCGCGGGAATAGAAATTCTTGAGCGGTTCGGGCATTTGCGGATCCAGCTTGTCTTGGTCGAACCGGCAGGTCACCATCGGCGTCATCGATTCACAAGCGCCGTATCCGGCGCCTCCTGACGCCCTTATGTCACCAGAAACCATTTTCCTCGCCGACCAGCGTGTCGACTATCAGCTCAAGCGCAGCCATCGGCGAACCATCGGCTTCACGATCTCGCAGTCGGGCCTGGCTGTGACGGCGCCGCACTTTGTCTCCAGGCGCGAGATCGAGGCCGCGCTGTCACGGAAATCGGACTGGATCCTGAAAAAGCTGGCGAAGTGGGCGGAGCGCCCGGCTGCACCGGAGCTGGCTTTCGTCGATGGCGAAACGCTGCCCTGGCTCGGGGGGCAGCGTGAATTGCGCGTCCGGCGCGAGGGGGTTCGCACCCGCGTGGTGGCGAAGGGGGACGTCATCGAGGTGCGGGTCGACCCCCACCTGTCCGGAGACTTGCTGGCATCAACAATCCGCAACGGGCTGGTGCGTTTCTACAAGCGCGAAGGTCTGCGATTGATGGAGCCGATGACCGAGCGGCATGCCCGCTTTCTCGGACGCGAAGCGCGCAAGGTGATCGTACGGGAACAGAAGTCGCGCTGGGGCTCGTGTGCATCCGATGGCACGATCCGGCTGAACTGGCGACTCATGGGATTTCCGCAGGACGTCATAGACTATGTGTGTGCGCATGAAGCGGCGCACCTGGTTCATGCCAATCATTCAAGAGCATTCTGGGAAACGGTCGAAAAAACCTGTCCTGACTGGCGATCCCAGCGGGAATACCTGAAAACTAATTCTTACGTACATGTATACTTCTAACCGAAAGGTAAGCCGCCGGTACGGGCGCCGGTAATCCGCAGCCTGTCAAAACCCGAAACTGACAACACGCCGTTCGGGGCGGCGTGATCTAATTCGGGATATCAATTGTGAAACTCTTCAAGCAGACGGTTTCCGTCGGCCTCGCTGCACTGCTCCTGTCGAGCACCGCGCTCGCTCAAACCAGCACCCAGGATGGGGCGGTGCTGGTGTACGAGCCGGCCTATTTTGACGCCTTCAATCCGATCACCGCGCTGGACATGGTCAACCAGGTTCCCGGTTTCTCGATCGATAACGGCCAGCATGTGCGCGGACTGGCTGATACCTTTGCCAACGTCCTGGTCGACGGTGAGCGGCAAAGCACGAAGTCGGAAAGCATCCACGATATCCTCGGTCGGATCCCGGTCGCCAATATCGAGCGTATCGAGCTGGTTCGCGAAGCGGTCGCCGGTGTCGACATGCGCGGTCAGACGCGTGTGGTGAATGTGGTCCTGCGTGAAGATGAATCGAGCCGCTCCACGACCGCCTCTGTCGGTGGCATCTACTGGGTCGGAAGTGGTCGCCTGACCCCGACCGCATCCGTGTCGACGACCTGGGAGCAGGGGGAGACACGCATCACGCTCGCCGGTGGCTTTGACACCAATGCCGCGCCGCTGCTGCGCGAGGAATGGCTCTATGACGCCGCGGGCAATCTGATCGAAAACCGGGATGAGCGCACCTCGCGTGATGTTCTCGCGCCGCGACTGAGTGGCAGCGTGAATACCGACTTCGACAATGGCGCGCGCCTGAATATTTCCCTGTCCGGCAATCAGTATCTTTCCGAGGCCTATGACACGTCGCTGGTGGTGGATGCGCTCGGCGATGACCTGCGGACCGAAATCTACACCCGTGACTATGAAGACACTTCCTGGGAAGGCACGCTGACGTACGAACACCCGCTGAGCGACACCCTGTCGGCCCAGCTGGTCCTGCTCAACCAGCAAACCGACTCCGAATCGGATGAGGAATTCCTGCGCGCGACCGCCACAGGTACACGCAGCACGATGTATTTCGACAATGATGTCGAAAACGGCGAGCGGGCGATCCGCGGCACGCTGACCTGGGAGATGAACGAGCGGCATTCCTTCGAATTCGGTGCCGAGCGGGCGTTCAACTATCTGGAGAACAGCCTGCTGATCTCCGTTGCGGCGGGCAGCACCCAGCCCATGCAATTGCCGGTGTCCAACACGCGCGTCGAGGAAGAGCGCTCGGAAGTCTTTGCGTCGCATGTCTGGCGACCGGTGGACAATGTCACGGTTGAGACCGGGTTCCGTTTCGAGCGCTCCACCATTTCCCAGTCCGGTGATGCTTCGCGTGAACGCAGTTTCGACTATCCCAAACCGTCCATCACCCTGACCTGGAACGCAGACGAGGACACCCAATGGGTCTTTGGTCTCGAGCGCGAGGTCGGGCAGCTGTCCTTTGGTGCCTTCGCCAGCTCCATCAATCCGACCGATGATGTCATCCTGATCGGCAATCCGGAGCTGGAACCGGAGAAGACCTGGCGCGCGTCCGCCATGTGGGAGCATCGCTGGAATGGCGAGGGCTTCTTCCGCGTAAGCCTGACACATGAAGAGGTCGAGGATGTGCGCGACGCCCAGCCGGTGACGGTCGTGACGGATGGCAGTGTCAGCCCGCCGCTGACCACGACCTTCGATGCGCCGGGCAATATCGGCGATGGTCGCCGCACCTATCTGCAGGCTGAAACCGCGATCCCGCTGGATGATTACGGCATGGGCGACAGCCGTCTCAACCTGACCCTCTTCCTGCGCGATACCGAGGTGACCGATCCGACCACCGGCGACACCCGCCGTTTCCAGGGTAATGAGGACTGGCGTTTCATGGCCAATTTCCGTCAGAACCTGACCGAGCACAACATGTCGTGGGGTTTCAGCGGCCACGTGCTTGGTGACGAGGACACGTATCGCTTTGACGAGGTCTACATCTTCAGCCGCGAGCCGCGCCTGGATCTGTGGGTTGAGACCACGGCCTTCTTCGACGCGACGGTGCGCCTGTCCTGGCAGGACCTCAACGCCCAGGTGCGGGAGCGTGAGCGTCGCTTCTATTCCGATGCGCGTCATGTGG
>JAYZXG010000037.1:0-6511 GCA_036141435.1 Pseudomonadota bacterium
CGGGCTGGTTGCCAAAACAGGCCTCCAAGTGAGCGGCAAAACCGTCGAGATCATCACCGGCAGAACAGCAGATATCCGCGTCGGCCTCCGGCCCGTGTATATCCAGCGGGATAGAGCCAACCCAGCGTGGGTCGAAACCGGCCAGACGGCCAAACACATCAGCGCGATCCAGAATATCCCGAACGTCTGCAACTGTGCGTGTCGATGTGTGCATGGCGCGGTTTTGCGCTGCGCCGGTGACGCTGTCAATGCGGCTCAGGGCAAGCCCGGGAAGCTTGAGACATATTCGATCTTGATGTCGGGGAAGCTGTCGACAAACTCGATGGTGAAATCGGGAAAGCTCTCGACAAACTCCCACTCACCACAATCGTCGGGAAAGCTGGTGACCTGTTTGACCTTGAGGTCGGGGAAGCTGGTGACCACCTGCACCCGGATATCGGCAAAACTCTCCACCACCTGCACCTCGCCGTAGAGCGGGATGGCGTTGTAGGTGCAGTCATCGGCGACGGCGTCTTCTAGGGCGAGTTCGACAAGCATGGGGCGAGGCTAGACGAGCCAAGATGAACCGGAGCTGGCTATCTTCCCCATTCATGGGGAAGTGGGCTCGCCGAAGCCAGAGGCGAAGGCGAGGTCGAAGGGGGCGAGCGCAGCGAGCAGACCTCCGGGCTTCGCCCTCCGGCCCCTCCGTCCTTCTTCGCCAAGGCTACGAAGGACACCTCCCCGGTGGGGAGGATAAACTACCCCATCGCCCTTTTGAGCTCTTTCGTTATTCCCCAGGATAGACCCGGTCACCTCGGCGCTCGAGAAAGCCCTCTGAGCTCGTATAAAGCCGGAGGTCGGAACTATTGTCGTCTGCGGGAGAAACCAATGCGTCGCAGTACAGGTTGACGTTGGCGATGCAGGAAACGGGCTGGTTTTCCGGTGCGGTCAGGGACCAAATCTGGACACGCGGGTGGCCTCCGGACATGCGTTCAAACTCGGTCCCTTGCAGCTCAGCTGTTTCGACGTTGATCTGCATTTCGCGACCCCACCACAGGCAAGCGCGTCTGCCGATGCCGAGAGCGTGGTCGTAGCCACCACTCTGACAAACATATCGGTCCCAACGGTTCTCATAGAGCTGAAGCCAGCCCGCCCCGACAAGAGTGCCGATCAGGATCGCAGCGAGCGTGCTCGCCCACGGCTTGGATGAGCGTCGCCAGATCGCAACACCGATCAAGGCCGCCACGATCAGGGTCAAGAATGCCACGATCCCGAACTCAGATCCGGGGCCGGGCGGTTGGATGAGAAACGCTAGGAACTCCGGATCGAACAAGCCTACCCCATCGCCTTGTTGATCTCTTCCGTCATCTTCTTGGCATCGCCCAGCAACATCATGGTGTTGTCGCGGAAGAAGAGCGGGTTTTCGACGCCGGCATATCCCGAGCCCAGTGACCGTTTGACGAAGAAGACCGTGCCGGCTTTCCAGACCTGCAGGACCGGCATGCCATAGATCGGCGAGCCCGGATCATCTTCGGCGGCCGGATTGGTGACGTCATTGGCACCGATCACGAAGGCCACGTCCGCATTGGAGAAATCGGAATTGATATCCTCCAGTTCGAAGACCTCGTCATAGGGCACATTGGCTTCGGCCAGCAGGACATTCATATGGCCGGGCATGCGGCCGGCGACCGGATGGATGGCATAGGCGACATCAACACCTTCGGCTTTCAGCAGGTCACCCATTTCCTTCAGCGCGTGCTGGGCCTGGGCGACGGCCATGCCGTAACCCGGGACGATGATGACCTTGCCGGCGTTCTTCATCACAAAGGCGGCGTCTTCCGCCGAGCCCTGCTTGGCATTGCCCTGCGGGCCGGCGGCGGCAGAGGCGGAGCCATCCTCACCAAATCCACCCAGGATGACCGAGATGAAGCTGCGGTTCATGCCCTTGCACATGATGTAGGAGAGGATTGCACCGGACGAACCGACCAGCGCACCGGTGACCAGAAGGGCGGTGTTTTCCAGGGTGAAGCCCAGCGCTGCCGCGGCCCAGCCGGAATAGGAGTTGAGCATCGAGACCACAACCGGCATGTCCGCGCCACCAATCGGGATGATCAGCGTTACGCCCAGGATGAAGGCCGCGATGGTGATCAGCCAGAAGGCCGTCTTGGCGTCACCGCCCGAGGCCATCAGGAAGGCGATCATCACGGCGATGAAGACGCCGATGGCGATATTGATCAGGTGGCGGGCCGGCAGCAGGATGGGTGCGCCGGACATGTTCCCGTTCAGCTTTGCAAACGCGATGACCGATCCGGAGAAGGTGATCGCACCGATGGCCGTGCCGAGCGACAGCTCGAACAGGGAGAGGCCTTTCAGATCGCCGACATCATTGGCGATGTGGAAGGCTTCCGGTGCGTAGAGCGCCGCCGCAGCCACCAGCACAGCCGCCATGCCGACCAGGGAGTGGAAAGCGGCGACGAGCTGCGGCATGGCCGTCATCGGGATACGGCGCGCGATGATCGCGCCGATACCGCCGCCAATCGCAACCCCGCCCACAATCAGTGCGATACCCGCACCGTCCAGATTGACGGCGAAGAGGGTCGTCACGATGGCGATTGCCATACCGACCATGCCAAACAGATTGCCCTGGCGAGCCGTTTCCGGACTGGACAGACCGCGCAGGGCGAGAATGAACAGGATGCCGGAGGCGAGGTAGAGAAGTGCGGCGAGATTGGCTGACATGGGTTGGTCTCGATTGTGACGTCAGGAGTAGGGCTGGCTAGCCGCCGAAGGCGATGGCTTCGACGCACTCATACTGGGACATGCTGGAATTGCGGACCTGGGCACAGATGGCCTGGGCAGATGCTGACGGAGCGCGGTAGCGAATGGTGAAGGCGTTCTCGCCGGGATAGAGCTGGTCCAGGCGCATTGCGAGGGTCATGGCGGCGGAGATGCCGCCCGGCTGGGTTCCGCCATCAAAGGCCACCAGACGCAATTCCAGCTCATTGGTGCTGAAATTCTGGTACGCACAGCGCAGGGCCATGCCGCGCTGGGCCATGTGAATGCTCTGCAGGACGCAACGCATGTGGTCCTGGTCCGGGATCTCCGGACTGGCGAGCGAGTCAGCCGGAGAGCTGGGGGGCTGCGACTGGCGCATCGGGCGCCGCTGGGCGTCGGCGATGGCGGGCAGGGCAATCAGGGCCGCGAGGGCAAGGGCAAGGATACGCATCACGCCTTCTCCTTCTTCTTGTACATCGCCAGCATGCGCTGGGTGACGAGAAAGCCGCCGAATATGTTCACGCTGGCCAGGATGATGGCGATCGTGCCGACAATGCGCGAGAAGCCTTCGCCGCCGTCACCATCGGGCGAGGGCGGAGCGCCGACACCGGCGGTCGCTGCCAAGAGGGCGCCCACGATGATCACGGATGAAATGGCATTGGTCACCGCCATCAGGGGCGTGTGCAGGGCCGGCGTTACCGACCAGACCACGTAATAACCGACAAACACCGCCAGCACGAAAATCGCCAGGCGATAAATGGTTGGATCAACGGCTTCCATCAATTGCTCCATGGATTCGGGCCCGACGGATTATGCCGAGGCCAGAGAGTAAGAACGGGACACTGATCGCCGCAAAAACCGGCCACAACCGCGGGTCCCAATGAATGGGTGCCGAGCCGAGCGGGGTATAGTCCCAGACCGAGGGCAGTTTCATGATCGCGCCCGCAAGTCCAAGCCAGGCCAGGCCGCCGCAGAAAATTCCAATTCCGATCCAGCGATCCATCACGCCTCTTCCTTCGCAAAATTCGGGTGCACGACTTTGCCATCGCGGCTCAGCGCCATGCCCTGGATGATTTCGTCATCCCAGTGCGGGGCGCGATTGCCGTCCTCGTCCAGCAGCAGGGGCAGGAGGTTGGCCAGGTTTTTCGCGTAGAGCGCCGAGGCGTCGGCGGCGAGACGGCCGGGAAGATTGTTGTAACCGGCGATTTTCACGCCGTTATGATCGACGACCTCGTCGGCCTTGGTCAGCTCGCAATTGCCGCCCGTCGGGGCCGCCAGGTCGACGATGACCGAACCGGGTTTCATGCTCTCCACCATGGCCTTGGTGATCAGTTTCGGTGCCGGCCGGCCCGGGATGAGGGCGGTGGTGACCACCACATCCTGTTTGGCGATATGGCTGGCGACCAGCTCGGCCTGTTTGGCCTGGTATTCCGCCGACATCTGCTTGGCGTAACCGCCTGCAGTCTCGGCCTGTTTGAACTCCTCGTCCTCGACAGCGATGAATTTCGCACCGAGCGAGGCGACCTGTTCCTTCACGGCCGGGCGTACATCCGTTGCCGTGACGACAGCGCCCAGGCGACGCGCCGTGGCGATGGCCTGCAGGCCGGCAACGCCCACACCCATCACAAAGGCCTTGGCCGGTGCAACCGTACCCGCAGCGGTCATCATCATCGGGAAGGCGCGGCCATACAGCTGGCTGGCCTCGATGACGGCGCGATAGCCGGCAAGGTTGGATTGCGAGGACAGGGCGTCCATGGCCTGCGCCCGGGTGATGCGCGGCACGAATTCCATCGACAGGGCGTCGAGACCGGAAGCGGCCATCGCATCGGCCACGTCTGCACTCGGATCGAGATGCGAGACCAGCAATGTGCCCTTGGCGATTTTCTTGAGCGTGGCTTCGTCGGGCCTGCGCACGGCAAAGACCGCATCCGCGCCCTTCAGCGTCGCGGCCAGCGTGTCGACCTCGGCACCGGCCTCGGTGAAATCCTCGTCCCGGATCGAGGCGTCGATACCGGCGCCTTTTTCAACGGCAAGCACATGGCCTGCCTTGACGAATTTCTTGATGGTTTCGGGAGTGGCCGCGACGCGGGTTTCACCCGCATCCCGTTCTTTAAGAATGGCTATTCGCATTTCGTCCCGCCGTTTGGCTCGTATGGCGGGCAGATTGCGCGATTTCGTGCGTCAGGGGAAGACCCGCCGGGAAAATTACTTCCCGGCGCAGATCTGCATCATGTTGGAAAGCTCAATGCTTTTCGCTGTTAGCCAGCGAGGAAGGCACCGAAGAGGCTGACAATGCCGCCGCCGACCAGGCCGGAAACGAACAGTCCTGCAACCGTGACATACCAGGAGGTTTTCATCGACAGGGCCATGCCGAGAACGACACCGACAACACCCGTCGCGATCAGGGCACCCATCCAGTCCATGCCGATCGCGAAGACCAGGATGAAGTAGAGCAGGATGACGATGGTCAGCAGACAGGACCACACGGTCATCGTCATGAAGCCATCAAAGGTGGACTTGTGCTCGGTGATGTCCATTTCGCCGCGTACGTGGTCAGACGCCATGTCGAATTCCCCAAGGATCAAATAAGGATTTGGCCAGCGGATACCATGCGTTGCTCACCACGCCAAGGTGTCTAACTGTCGCAAGTTTCCGGCCGTCACGGGATGTGATGTGAAAATGCAGCACCCGCTCGCAAATTCGGGCGCTGAACGACGCTGCGGGGTAGAGCCCGGACGCGGCTGGGGCTAGGCTGGAGCAGTCCAAGGGGAGATCCAGTGCGATGCGTATTCCATTTGCCATCTGGTCCGGTGTTCTGGCGGTTCTCGTATATGCGGGGCTGCTGGCGCGAGATTTCATGAATTTCGGAACGCTGGAATTCCGTCCGGTCCTCCTCGGCATGGTTGCTGGCGGCTGGCTCGCCCTGGTGATCCTGGTGGGCTTTGCCGGGATGATCCGTAAGGCCATGACCTCGCGTCCGGCGGACGTGCCCATGGATGTCGCGCGCGAGATTGATCGACATCCGGAACACTGACCACGCGTCTGGCATGCCGCGTCGTACAGGTTGAGGGATTGTCCCCGCTTCAACATTGACCCGTCTCGGGCTGGCCCTAGTTTCGCTGGCGAACCAGATCAATCGAGGGCGCCATGCGTTTGAAATACCTGCTGACATCCTGCGGCCTGGCCCTGCTGACGACCGCATGTGCCAGTAACGTTGCGCAAATCGAGACCCTGTCGCGCTATGATCAGCTGGTCGTCGCGGATCGCGGCCTTGTGCCGGTGCGGGAGTATGCGGATGGCGGCGCGCTGGCTGGTGTGACCAGCATCTACCTCGCGCGGGCCACGGTTGCCCCCGGTGTGGTTGAGGCGTCCGGTCTGGATGAGGCACGCCTTGATCGTGTCGCGGGCGTGATGTCGCGCACGATGTGTCGACGGCTGGCCCGCGGCGGCTTCGAGGTGCGGACCGAGCCGGAAGGCGCCAGCCATGCCATGCAGTTGACGATCACGGGCTTTGACGCGACCAACCCGGTCGCAGCCGGAGCATCCAGCATTATCGGTGCCTTTGTTCCCGGGCCGCTCAGCCCGCGCCTGCCTGTCGGCATTGGTGCACTGGCTGCCGAAGGCGAGCTGTTTGATGCGCTCGGTGAGCAGGTTGCAGCCATGCAATGGGATGCCCGCAACCACCTGGCGTCAGGTGGCGGCACGCTGACCCTGCTGCGCGCTGATATCGGAGCCACCTCGGCCGGCGAGGATCTCG
>JAYZXG010000038.1:0-2985 GCA_036141435.1 Pseudomonadota bacterium
CGGCCGTTTGAGCGCGCGTTTTGCTCACAGGTCCGGGCGGTGCTGTCCGAATTGCGGGACGGGCGGGCCCGTCGAAGAGACGGAACGGTCTCGGTTTCGGCACCGCTTTGGCTGTCGGCCTCGGGGTCCGCGCCTCGCACATCCCAGCCCGGATCGCCGCCGCCGAGCTCATTACGTTGTGTTTCGACACCCCAGCCCGGCTCGCCGCCGCCAAGTGAATTGCGGTCAGGGCGGTTGCGAGCCCAGCCCGGGTCCTCGCCGCCAAATCTGTCGGCCTCGCTCTCGGCCTGCGCATTGCTGACACCCCAGCCAGGGTCCGCGCCTTCCAGGGAATTGCGGTCGGGACGGTCGCGGACCCAGCCCAGATCATCGCCGCCAAATTCATTCGCGGCGGCCCGCGCGTCGAATTCGGCCCTGGAGATAACTGTTCCGTCCGGCAGGCGACACCGGGCTGCGTTAGCGGAGCGGGCCGCTTCTGTGCTGGCATCGCACGGACCGACATAGCTGATCGAACCCGAGGACTGGGCGTGTACACCCGACAGGCCCAGGGCGAAGGCCAGGGCACAGGACGTGGCGGTGAGGTTCAGGATTTTCATGATGCTCCCCCATCATTTGAATGGATCCAGTATAGCGTATGGACATGAACCGCACATAACGCCGGTCGATCGGGACGGGACGCGCGGGACGGGTGCAGGGCGGATACCCCGCCGACACCCTCTTGCACCCGCCGGATCGCTCCCCATATGCATAGGGCAGGCGGGGGCGTGCATGGATGCATAGGCATTATGTACGTTCAAATGGCGGTAACGTCGGCGTGAGGCCCTAGCATTCACGCTTTCGCGTCCCCAAATACGTCTGCGAGCAGGCATGGTGAGGCCTCTGGCCAGCCTCGTCTGCATAGGGATAGGATGTAGATTATGTCTAACGCACTCGCAGTATCGCTCTCGCCGGAACAGGGTCTGTCCAGCTATCTGGCCGAGATCCGCCGTTTTCCCATGCTGGAAAAGGACGAGGAATTCATGCTCGGCAAGGCCTGGCGTGAACACGGTGATGCGAAGTCCGCCGAAAAGCTGGTGACCTCTCACCTTCGCCTGGTGGCCAAGATCGCGATGGGGTATCGCGGCTATGGCCTGCCGGTCGCTGAAGTGATTTCAGAGGGCAATGTCGGCCTGATGCAGGCGGTCAAGAAATTCGACCCGGAAAAGGGTTTCCGCCTGGCGACCTACGCCATGTGGTGGATCCGCGCCTCGATCCAGGAATATATCCTGCGGTCCTGGTCGCTGGTGAAAATGGGTACGACGGCTGCGCAGAAGAAGCTGTTCTTCAACCTGCGCCGCATGAAAAGCCAGATGCAGGCCCTGGACGAGGGCGATCTGCGCCCGGACCAGGTCGAGGAAATCGCCACCAAGCTGGGCGTGACCAATGACGATGTCGTGTCCATGAACGGCCGCCTGTCCGGTCCGGATGCCTCGCTCAACGCGCCGCTGAAAGGCACGGAAGGCGAGGGGCAGTGGCAGGACTGGCTGGCAGATGATGATGCGGAAAGCCAGGAAGACGAGCTGGCCGAAAGCGACGAGTTCGACACCCGCATGCAGCTTCTGCAGGCCTCCATGGGTGAGCTGAACGAGCGCGAGCAGCACATCCTGCAGGAACGCCGTCTGACGGAAGACCCCAAGACGCTGGAAGAACTGGCAGAGCATTACGGCGTCAGCCGTGAGCGCATCCGCCAGATCGAGGTCCGTGCGTTTGAAAAGCTGCAGAAGGCCATGCGTTCCATGGCGTCTGAACAGGGCTTGATGAACTAGAAAATTCGGTTACCGGTTCTATCTTCGACCCCGTCGGATAGGCCGGCGGGAGCGAGGAGAGCATTATGGCTGAGCAAACGATCACCCTGGCCGGTGGATGTTTCTGGGGCATGCAGGATCTGCTGCGCAAACGTCCCGGCGTTATTGCCACCCGTGTCGGCTATACCGGCGGTACCACGCGAAATGCCACCTATAACACCGTCAGGACCGGCCAGACGGGCCATGCGGAATCAATCGAGATCCGCTTCGATCCCGAAACGATCAGCCTGAAGGAGATCTACGAGGTCTTCTTCCAGATCCATGACCCGACGACGCTGAACCGCCAGGGCAACGATATTGGCAGCCAGTATCGCTCCGTGATCTTCTATGCCGATGCCGAACAAAAGGCGCAGGCCGAGAAGGTGATTGCCGCTGTGGACGCCTCGGGCCTCTGGCCCGGCAAGGTCGTCACCCAGCTGCAGCCTTTGGGCGAATTCTGGGAAGCGGAAAGCGAGCACCAGGATTATCTGGAACGTTTCCCGGAAGGCTATACCTGCCACTTCGTCCGCCCCGACTGGAAACTTCCGGAAGGCGTGATCTAGCGCTTTTGGGCGCTTCACTTGTCATCCCAAGCGAAGGCTGGAACGCCTTTTTCCTCACGCTCAACGCTTGTCATCCCGGACGAAAGCCCGGCCTTGAGCAGGGCGAAGATCCGGGACCCATGGCGCTAGCGTGTGGATCCCCGCTCTGCGCCCCGCTTTCGCGGGGCCTCCGGCGGGGATGACAAGAACTTTGGTTTCCATTCTTCACATCTGTCATCCCGCGGTGGCCGCGCCGCGGACATCCGGGAATCTCGACTGCTTGATGTGATCTGACGCCCTCGCGCCTGATGAAAAATTGGTGTCTGTTGTCTTCAGCCAACTCATCCCGCTGGAGCGTGGAACCATGATGCCGGTTGAGACCAAAGCGCTAGCTGAATACTTCGACATACATGTCGGGAAGTTTATCCGGCGCGCGCTTCCAGACACAATGGACCTCGCCGCGTATGGGCGTTTCTACTCGACATATGCCCTGTCCCCCTCAGCGAGTGTAGAAGATATTGATGATCCGAGTACGGCACCTACGAACGAGATCGAGAAAATCGATGAAGAGGTTGTTCAATACTGGTCCGGCAAAGGCGCCTCTACCTTCATTGTCGTAG
>JAYZXG010000039.1:0-13915 GCA_036141435.1 Pseudomonadota bacterium
CTCGTGCCGCTTCGAACCGGTGTCTGCCCGGTGGATCGACCCGTAACGAAGCAGGCAGGCCAAGACGGAGGGACGGTCAAGAAGCGGGCCGTCCCTCGCCTTATCCAGCGAAATTTGGCCCGATTTGACTATTGAAGTCTCTTTCAGCCAGTCGGCTGGCTGATTACCCTGTGACTATGACACAGAGCCACACCCTCGCTTTCCTCGTGTATCCGGGCTTCCAGCTGCTCGACCTTGCCGGTCCCATGAGCGTATTCGCCGGCGCCAACCGCGCCCTGGGGCATGACGCCTACGCGTTGCGCGTGCTTGGCGAGCAAGCCGGCCCCGTCCGTGCGTCCGCCGGAATACACGTCCATGCCGACGACAATTGGCAGGCAACGCTGCCGGACGTCCACACCGTGCTCGCTATCGGCGGAGAACTGCCGGAGATTGAACTGGCCCTGGCATCCGGCCAGCTGATCGACCGGGTACGTCGTTCAAACGCCAGCGGTATGCG
The DNA here is from genome assembly GCA_036141435.1 of Pseudomonadota bacterium. Taxonomy (GTDB): domain Bacteria; phylum Pseudomonadota; class Alphaproteobacteria; order Caulobacterales; family Maricaulaceae; genus Maricaulis. The sequence continues at coordinate 497 of JAYZXG010000039.1, forward strand.
GACCGGGTCGGTCTGCACGGGAAGCTTCATCCTCGCCGCTGCAGGTGTGCTCGACGGACATCGTGCCACCACGCACTGGTGGAACAGCCAGGCGCTGGCCGCGCGCTACCCGGCCATCGAGGTCGATGCGGATGCGATCCATATCCAGAGCGGCAATATCTGGACCTCCGCCGGGGTGACGGCCGGTATCGACCTGGCGCTGGCCATGGTCGAGGCCGATCATGGCCGCGCGCTCGCTCTGACCATCGCCCGTCACCTTGTGGTTCCGCGCATGCGTTCGGGCGGACAGTCCCAGTTCTCGACCGAGCTCGACCTTCAGGAGCATCCCGATACCCGGCTGGGCAAGCTCGGCAAGGCCATTCGCCAATCACCGGCATCGGCCTGGACGGTGGACGAGATGAGCGCCCGGGCGCACACCTCCAGACGAACGCTGACGCGCCTGTGCCGCGGCCAGCTGGGCCTCTCCCCCGCTGGCCTGGTGGAACGTATTCGCCTCGATGCCGCGCGCCGAGCGCTGGTCGAGACCGACTGGCCGATCACGCTGATTGCCGAACGCTCCGGCTTCGGCTCCTGCCAGCGACTTGAACGGGCCTTCTCCCGCCAGCTGGGCGTCAGCCCGGTCCGGTTTCGCGACCGGTTTCGCACCCCTCACCACGGAGATACGACATGACTGCGCCCTTCCGCATTGGCTTCATCCTGTTCGACAACCTCACCCAGCTCGATTTCACCGGTCCCTTGCAGGTGATGCACCGCCTACCCGGCGCCGAGGTGCACCTGGTGGCGCACACCCTCGAGCCGGTCGCAACAGATTGCGGCCCCTTCATCATGCCCTCCACCACGCTGGAGGATTGCCCCCAGCTGGATCTGATCTGCGTGCCTGGCGGCTTCGGGATTGATGATGCGATGCGGGATCGTCAGCTCATCGACTTCCTGCGTACACAGGCCGTCCAGGCCCAATACATCACCTCGGTGTGCACGGGCGCATTCATTCTCGGGGCTGCGGGCCTGCTGGAGAACAAGAAAGCGACAACCCACTGGAGCTATCATGATGCTCTGGTCCGGGTTGGCGCGATTCCGGTGGCGGCCCGGGTTGTTCGCGATGGTCGCCTCTTCACAGGCGGCGGCGTCACGGCGGGCATTGATTTCGCCTTGACCATCGTGCGCGAACTGGCCGGCGAGGCCGTCGCGCAAGCCATCCAGCTGGGTCTGGAATATGATCCTGCACCGCCGGTCGATGCCGGCGCTCCGGACAAGGCGCCTGCCGCCATCGTCCGGATGGTCAATCAGCGTTTCCAGCCCAGGCTCGAGGCCTTTGACCACGCGCTGGAAGAGGCGCTGGGCGGGCGCTAGTCCTCGCCGGCCCGCATGACCCTGTCGGCCGCGGCCCTGGCGAACTTCAGTGTAATCGCCTTGCGCCGCGCGGCAGACAGCTTGTCCAACGGGCTTTCGCGCACGATGGCGCCGCCGAAGCCGTCGGCGATGACAAGCCCGCATTGCTGCGGAATGAGGTCGTGCGGAAAGCGCTGGGACACCGCGAAATAGAACGTGTCGCAATACTCGGAATAGTCCGTCCACTTGTTGTCAGCGCGGAAATCGGCAACACCGGACTTGACCTCGACGATCGCGATCTCGCCCTTGCGGCCCACGCAGAACAGGTCCGCGCGCCGTCCATCGGGCAGGATGAATTCGGGCATGGCACTGAAGCCAAGTTGCCAGAACAGGCGCGCTGCACCTCGCGCGAGCGCCTGCGCGTCATCAATATCTGGATTACTGGCGGAAGCGACCGGAAAGCTCGTCATCCGCCCATTATGTTCCACCTTTGTTCACAAGACAAGATGAACGCGAGTGCGCCTATTTCCCCGGTTTGCCCGTAAGGAAATTCGGGTTCGGAGTGGGGATTTCAACGCCGTAATAAAGCGCGTTCAACATGTCCTCGTGCTCGCGCAGGGCCTCGAGCGCCGGCCCGGGCGCAACCGTATGCGCCGCGCTCTCGCGCTCGAATTCAAGGCGATAGGTGTCACCCCGGAACCGTGTCTGCAAGGTGAAGGTAAAGGCATCATTTTCAAGGACCGTGCGTTCATCCGGCAGGTTCCAGCCCAGGCCCCGATTGCTCAGTCGCATCTCGACCGTATGGCGTGCATGTGCCCGGTGGGCGACCGCAAGCGGGTAATCGCGCCGGCGATCACTCTCGGAATCGACGATGGCGCTCAGCGAATGCGCGAAGAAGACGAAGGACTCATACGTCCCGTCCGCCGAGGGCTCGTAGGGCGAGCCCAGCCAGACATTTTCAGAGATCACAAGGCGGTTGGCATCACGATCATCCTCGATCCTCATGCGCTCCACATGTTCCGCCTCGCCGAAAGTGCGGTTGTAGAAATCCAGATAGGAGCGTTGCAGGCCGGAGCGCCCGACACTGGCCACCTGATAGCGCATGCTGTCTGCATCCACACCGGTGAACACGGTCTCGACCGTTAGCGTAACCGGCTCACCCAGACCGGCAGAGATATCGATCACCTCATTCACAACAGTCGTCGGTTCCGTGCCTTGCGGGGCGGACAGGCTCATATCCACCAGGCTTTCCGTCTGACCATCCAGCGGCAGGGCCCAGCCATAATCGGCCTGTACCAGCGTATCGAGACGCCCGCCCTGTTGCGACTGGGTGGGATCGACCCAGATGGACCGGCCCTCGTGCATCACGCGCACGATCACATGGTCGAACGCCCCCGGGCTGGGCGAGAAGCCATCGATGCCGCGGCCAAAACCCAGGCTGACAAAAGCGGCATGCGCGTCAAAACCCAGCTCGCGGGCCAGTTGCACGAACAGGACCGTCTTGGCCTTGCAGTCGCCATAGCGGTATTCCAGCGTCTCGGTCGGCGTTGCAGGCTCATAGCCCCCCTGGCCGTAGGTGAGGGCGAGATAGCGGATCTCGTCCTGCACGAAACGCAGGGCCGCGATCAACTGGTCTTCCGGCCGGTCATGCTCGCGGCGGAACCGGTCCGCCAGCTCGACCACCTCCGCGGGCACATCGAGCTCGAACAGCGGCCGGCCCCAGCTCGCCACAGCCTCCCAGTCCCCAAAACTGCTGACGCGCAGGGTCGGGTATTGATTGACCCAGACCGGTGCGCCGCGCTCATAATCGATGGAGTCGCGCCCCTGGGCATTGAGCCGGAATTCATGCTCGTATTGGGTGACAACCTCTTCGATCTCGTCGGACTGGCCGGTCCAGACATCCCAGAAACCGACATCGTCTCGGTTCCAGATGGAACGGACTTTCAGGGCCTCGATCGGAATGCCGTAATTCAGGTTGAACTGCTTGAAATCATGACCGGCAAAAGTCGGATTGTTTCCCGTGATGGTATAGGCGTAGTCGACGACATCACCGACGCGCACGTCATCCAACCGGATCAGCACGGTGGCCTCGCCATTGAGGATCTGGCGATCGCGTTCGGTTTCCATGCGCGCGAATTCGATGGACGTCCGATCGGTCCGGTCCTCGACCTCACCTTCGCGGATGACGCGGATATGGTGGAACTGGATCGACTGGAACGCCGGGTTGAACATGGTCTCGAAGCTCGCCGCCTCGGTGACACCGGTCACATTCTCTACGTAGATGGCGCGGCGGCGATAATGAACCGGCGTGTCCGTGCGGGTGTCGTGCTGGTCATCCACCAGCAGATAGCGGGTGCCGCCAAAGGGCTCGAACTGCGCCCGGCGCGGGTCGATCAGCTCCGCACTTTCCACAAAGGCGGGCGCCGGAGCGAACTCTGCTTCAGTCGGAAGTGGGGGTGGCGTCCGCTCGGATTGCGCAACACCATCAGCTCCGCTCGCCAGGGCGAGCGCAAGCCCTAGAACACCAAAAACACGCATATTTCCCCCACAGAATTTCTAGGTTGAACCCTAAATCGGGGCGGGACCGGGTTCAAGCGGCGTCATCGAGCCCGTCGACAGGGGTTGGAAGCCGCCATCGCCTTTCCTATGTCTGCGACATGTACCCGCATCAAGTTTCCGACCCGCGCGCCATCACGGCCGCAGATTTCGAAGTCATGGCGCAACGCGCCTTTAACGCGCTTCCGGACATTTTCCGGCACAACGCCCAGGATATCACCATTTTCATCTCCGACTTCGCGGAGCAGGACGTGCTGGACCATTTCGGGATCAAGAATCCCTACCAGCTCTCCGGCCTCTACCAGGGCATCGATCTGGGCCAGAAGTCGATCAGCTGGGCACAACCGTTTCCCGATCGCATTTTCCTCTACCGCCTGCCCATCCTCGCAGAATGGGTCGAACGCGGTGACGAGCGGCTGGATCATCTCATCCAGCATGTCCTGATACACGAAATCGGCCACCATTTCGGACTCTCCGACGAGGATATGCACGCCATCGAGGCGCAAACGCATTAACCCTCTATTAAGGACTCAGCCCACGATGTCTGCCACCCAGGCTGGAACAGCCTGTGTGGCAAGGCCTTTCCGAACCTCATCGAACAGGGGAGACGTCTCCGTATCGTCGAGATTGATCTCCACGCACCGCGCTCCGCCCTGCCTGGCAACCTGACTGAATCCAGCCGCAGGATAGACCGTTCCCGAGGTCCCGATGGCGACAAAGAGGTCGCAATGCTCCAGCTGGTCATAGATCAGCTCCATCTCCATCGGCATTTCCCCGAACCAGACGATGTGAGGCCTCAGGCCACCAGCCTCTCGGCAATTGAGGCAGGGCAGATCGGTCGTGATCTCGTCAAACGCGTCGTGGACATAGCCGCATGCCTCACACCGCATCTTCGTCAGCTCACCATGCATGTGAACCACACGTTCCGATCCGGCCTGTTCGTGCAGGTCATCGACATTCTGGGTCACCAGCAGGAATTCGCCGCCTCGTGCCAACCAGGCCTTCTCCAGCGCGGCCAGAGCGTGATGGGCGGCATTGGGCCGGGCCTGCTTCAGGCCGGCGCGACGCGCATTGTAAAAAGCATGGACCTCTTCCGGCCGGGCGGCAAACGCTTCCGGCGTTGCCAGTTCACGCCAGTCAAACTTCGCCCACAGACCGTCGGTATCGCGGAAGGTTCCAAGCCCGGACTCGGCGGAAACCCCCGAACCGGTAAGAATGAAGAGAGACTGGGTCATGCGACCAGTTGGGACCTGCGTTGGCAGCGCGGTCAAGATGGCTTTCCTGGATAGCCTGCCCGCACCGTGCGCCAAGCCAAACGCAAAAAACCCGCCGGCCAGAGCCAGCGGGTTTTTGCAATCGCTCGACGCGAAAGGCGCTTACTTCTTCTTCGGAGCGCGCTTTTCGATGTCGTGGCCGGTCGTACGCTCGGCGATACGCGCGGACTTACCGCGGCGGTCACGCAGGTAGTAGAGCTTGGCGCGACGGACCTTGCCGCGACGCTTGACCTCGATCTGCTCGATCAGCGGCGAGTAAACCGGGAACACACGCTCGACACCTTCACCGAAGGAGATCTTGCGGACCGTGTAGCTCTCGTTCAGGCCACCACCGTTTTTCGCGATGCAAACGCCTTCGAAAACCTGGATACGCTCGCGGCTGCCCTCTTTGATGCGGACGTGTACGCGCAGGGTATCACCAGCGTCGAACTTCGGCAGTTCCTTGTCACCCAGGACGCGGGTGGCTTCTTCTTTTTCCAGCTGCTCGATCATGTTCATCGTGCATTCTCCTTGCGTCCCTTGAACCTCTCGTACAGGTCCGGCCGACGCGCCTTCGTAATCTCTTCCGACTGTTGCTGGCGCCAGGTCTCGATCCGACCGTGATGCCCCGACAACAATACTTCCGGGATCTCCTTGTCCTCCCAAACCCGCGGACGGGTGTAGTGAGGATATTCGAGGAGATCACCCTCGAAACTTTCATCCTCGGCCGATGCCGGGTCGCCAAGTACGCCGGGGAGCAGTCTCACGCAGGCCTCGATCAGAAGCTGCGCGGGCGCCTCGCCCCCGGCCAGTACGGCATCGCCAACACTGACCTCTTCCATTTCGCGGGCTTCGATGACCCGTTCATCCAGGCCCTCGAAACGTCCACAAAACACAACAACACCCGGACCCTCCGCCCATTCCCGAACCCGGGCCTGGGTGAGCGGCTTTCCCCGCGGTGTCAAATAGATCAACGGCCGTTTCTCACCTTGCCAGCGAGACTGTACCGCATCGATCGCTTCCGCTGCGACATCCGGCCTGAGCACCATACCAGCGCCTCCGCCGGCCGGGGTGTCGTCCACGGAGCGGTGCTTATGACGGGAAAAATCCCGAATGTCCACAGTTTCTAGCGCCCAGAGCCCATGATTCGCAGCTGTCTGAATAATTGATACACCCAGAGGTCCCGGAAAGGCGTCCGGGAAAAGGGTGAGAACCGATGCGGTCCAGGGATTTTGCGGCGCTTGATCAGTCATGGCGCGCGGGTTTAGCAGGGATGCGCGCCGTTGGGAATGATCACCGCACCTCGTCGGCAACCCGCGGGCGCACCAGGAAACCCACAGACATCCAGCTCGGCATATTCCACTTCAGGGCAGCGTGTGGCCCCGGTGCGGCAAGAAAAGCTGGGCGGCGGCGGTTGGCACCAGAAGGCCAAGCGCGACGCCCACCGCCACAGGCCCGTCAACGGGAAACACGGACGCATGGCGGTGGGCGAGCACACCCAGGAGGCAGGCGAAAGCGAGATAACGCCCTTCAAAAAGGACGAAAGCGATCCCGCTCGACGCCGCCTCCACATCAGCGAGGAAGAGACCGGCAATGGCCCATGCCAACAACACCAGCATGACACCGACATACCGCAAGGGACGGAGGTATGTGCCGACCACGGCTCCCAGGCCGATGATCCCGTAAACAAAGATTTCGTGTCGCAGCGACGGGACAGAGCCATTGATGGAATGCGCGAACGGCAAGTCGGCAAACACGTCGGGCCGGGAGAACTCGACGGACATCAACGTCACCAGTCGCACCGCGTGCTCCGCCACAGCGCCGAGGGTCGGCGCCGTCCATGCCCCAGTTGCAATCAGCAATAGCGGAATGCAAAGCGCATTGACGCAAAGTGCGGGGAAAAGCCGGCGTAAACGCGCCCAGGCGAAGCGATCCATGCGGTCCTGATTGCGCCGCGCGCTTTCACTGATGAGCATGCCGGAGAGGAAAAAGAAGACGAAAACGGCGAGCTTCCAAAAGCGGAACCCGACAAAACCCTTCAATTTAACAATGCCTTGCGATCCGCCCATGGCGCGCCTGGATTGCCCGAAAAACATAGCGGAGGCCGCCCCCAGCCGGATTTGGTCAATCCGGTTGTCTCGGGAATGCATCACATCAGCGAGCATCATGGCAGCCCCTTTCTTCTTCTGCGAACACAAGAGGAGCCGCAAGTCAGGGGCCAGATGCCGGTAGATCAGTTTTCCGAGGGTGTATCCCGGTCCTTGTCGCCCTCGACTTCTTCCAGCGGGGCGATGGTGACCATGCGGTCAGAGATGGAGACGTGCGGGACCTGTTCGGTCGTGAAGGGGATCATCCAGGCCCCCTTGCGGTCCGGCGTGTCGACGATTTCCAGAAGGTCACCGCCGCCGAAATCATGGATCGCCTTGATCCGGCCCATGGGAGAGCCGTCCAGGGACTGGACTTTCAATCCGAGCAGATCGGAATGGTAGAACTCGTCCTCGTCCAGCGCGGGCAGAGCCTCACGCGGAACGAAGAGTTTGGTGCCGCGAGCCGCCTGAGCCGCTTCGCGGGTCAGCGGCTCCTTGAATGCGACAACGAAGGCGTCTTTGGCCGGACGCCATCGCTTGGGCGTGAACACGACCTTGCCGGCCGCATCCAGAAAGGGCCCATAGCCAAACGCTGCTTCCGGTTCACCGGTAAAGCTTTTCACCCTGCATTCGCCCCGCACGCCATGCGCACCGGCAATGGCTGCGACGAAGACAAGATCATCGGCGGGTTTGGCCATGGGTCAGCCTTTCAAAAGCGCCTGAATTACTCAGACGCCTCTTCAGCCGGAGCTTCTTCTTCGGCCGGAGCTTCAGCAGCAGCGGCTTCAGCTTCAGCGGCAGCCGCCTTGGCTTCTTCCTCAGCAGCCTTGCGCTCGGCTTCCTTCTCGGCCTTCTCGGCGATGCGTTCCTGAGCCTTGACGCCCGGCTTGCCCTTGTTCGGGTTGTTGCCAGCTTCCCAGGCCCACGCGTCGGCGTCGATCTGGTTGATGAAACGGCCAACACGGTCAGACGGCTTGGCGCCCTTGGCGATCCAGGACTTCACCTTTTCCATGTCCAGCGTGACACGCTCGCCGTCTTTCGGGAGCATCGGGTTGTAGGTGCCGATCTTCTCGATGAAGCGGCCATCACGCGGCATGCGGCTGTCAGCGACAACGATGCGGTAGTAAGGACGCTTCTTGGCGCCGCCACGGGCGAGACGAATTTTGAGAGCCATTTTGGTATTCCTTGGTTCTAGAAGTCTGTAATTACGCGTTATTTCTTTGGAAATCCGATTGGAAGTCCGTCCGGTCCGAGTTGCGGCGCACCGCCACCCAGTCCGGGTAATCCTTGTGGAGCCTGGCCGGAGCCCAGCCCGGGCAACTGATTGCCACCGCCGGGCGCTTTTCCGCCCAGCAAATCCTGCGTGGCCTGTCCGAGATCGGCCGGGTTCATGCCGCCAGCGCCCGGAGGCATGCCACCCGGCATTCCACCGCCCAGCATGCCGGCGAGGCCGCCGCGGCCCTTCTTGGAGGCCTTTTTCATCATGTCCGCCATCTGGCGGTGCATCTTGAGAAGCTTGTTGACGTCCGCGACCTCAACACCGGCACCGGCCGCGATACGCTTCTTGCGGCTGGCCTTGAGAATGTCCGGCTTGGCGCGTTCCTGTTTGGTCATGGAGAGGATGATGGCTTCCTGGCGGGAGAGCATCTTGTCATCCATACCGGCCGCATTGGCCTGGGCCATGGCCGCCTTGTTCATGCCCGGCAACATGCCCATGATCGATCCGAGACCGCCGAGCTTCTTGAGCTGGCCGAACTGCTCGCGCAGATCCTCGAGGTCGAACTTGCCCTTGGCCATTTTCTTGGCCATGCGGGCGGCTTTTTCCTGGTCGAGGTCCTGGGCGGCCTTTTCAACCAGGGAGACAATGTCACCCCGGCCGAGGATCCGGCCGGCAACACGCTTGGCATCAAACGCGTCCAGACCGTCCGGCTTTTCGGAAACACCGAGAAACTTGATCGGCAGGCCGGTGACATGACGCATGGACAGCGCTGCACCGCCCCGACCATCACCATCCATCCGGGTCAAGACGAGGCCGGTCAGCGGCAGGCGTTCATGGAAGCGCTTGGCCGTCTCGACGGCGTCCTGGCCCGTCAGCGAGTCCGCGACCAGCAGGGTTTCGTGCGGCGTGGTGGCTTCGGCAATCGCATGCGCCTCGGCCATCATGTCTTCATCGATCGAGGTCCGGCCTGCCGTATCCAGGATAACGACGTCATAGCCCTGCAGCTTGCCGGCCGTCATGGCGCGCTTGGCGATATCGACCGCGCGCTGGCCTTCCACGATCGGCAGGAAGCCAACATCGACCTGGCCCGCGAGCTGCTGCAGCTGTTCCATCGCCGCCGGACGGCGGGTGTCGAGCGAGGCCAGCAGGACCTTCTTCTTGTGAATATCCTTGAGGCGCTTGGCGAGCTTGGCGGACGTGGTTGTCTTACCGGAGCCCTGGAGACCGGCCATCAGGATGGCGACCGGCGGTTCACCTTCCAGCTGCAGGCCTTCCGGCTCACCCTCGCCACCCAGCAGGTCGACCAGCGCGTCATGCACGATCTTGATGACCTGCTGGCCCGGCTTGATGGAGCGGATGACTTCCTCGCCTACGGCACGCTCGCGGATCTGGGAGATCGCGGTCTTGACGACAGGCAGGGCGACATCAGCCTCCAGCAGCGCCACGCGGATTTCGCGCAGGGCAACATCGACATCCTTTTCACTCAGGACACCGCGGCCGGTCAGCTGGTCAAAGACGCTGCCTAATCGTTCTGTAAGCGTGTCGAACATGCGTTCGCCTTCCTCAAGTTTCGATCACCCAAAGCAAATCAGCTCCGCTGAGCGAAACCTTCGCCGAGCGGAGTTCTCGCCTGCCTCCCCCTCCCATTTGGGAAGATGTGCAGGTAAGACAAGCCTCAGAGCTTGCGTGATGAAGCCGGGCGTTTAGCCCTAGTGTCTAGCAGAGTCAAGGAATACGCGGATATGAACCAGACCGTGAAAGCCGCCATCGTGCAGACCGGGTCGCAATTGTTCGACACGGAGGTCACGCTCGACCGCATGCAGGACTGGGTCCAGCGCGCCCGGAACGAAGAGGCCGGACTGATCGTGTTTCCCGAGGCGTTTGTCGGCGGCTATCCCAAGGGACATGATTTCGGGGCCCGTGTGGGCTCGCGCACCCCCGAGGGCCGCGACTGGTTCGCACGCTATTTCGACAGTGCGATCGATGTTCCCGGACCGGCCTGTGAGCGCATGGGAGAGATGGCTCGCGCTGCCAATGCCTGGCTGGTGACCGGCGTGATCGAGCGCGCTGGCGGCACGCTGTATTGTTCGGTCCTGACCTTTGCGCCGGACGGTCGCCTGGCCAATCGGCGTCGCAAGCTGATGCCGACAGCCATGGAGCGTCTGATCTGGGGCTTTGGTGACGGCTCCACCCTGGAGGCGACGCCCACCCCGTTCGGTCCGATGAGCGCGCTGATCTGCTGGGAGAATTTCATGCCGTTGGCGCGCTCGGCGTTCTACGCACAGCAACCGGTCATCCATTGTGCGCCGACCGTGGACGATCGCGAGACCTGGTTGTCGCTGATGCGCACCATCGCGCTGGAGGGCCGGTGTTTCGTCTTGTCTGCCAACCAGTATTTCACGCGGTCGCAATGCCCTGACGACTACCACCCGGTACAGGGCGATGACCCGTCGACCGTGCTGATCAATGGCGGATCGTGCATCATTTCACCGCTGGGTGATGTCTTGTGCGAACCGGTCTTCGGTCGCGACGCGCTCGTGGTTGCGGAGCTGGATCTCGCCGATGTCGCCCGGGGCAAGTTCGATTTCGACGCCAGCGGCCATTACGGCCGCCCGGATGTCTTCGAGCTGCAGGTCAATCAAGCGGTCCAAGCGACCGTGCGAACGTCCGACAACTAGTCGAGCGACGCCGTCACGGGGGCGACCGGCTGGTCTGCCTCGACTTCGGCGAGCGTGAGCGTGCGCGGTTCCGGCTGGCTGGCGATCAGCCCGCCGTAAATCGATGCGCCCACGGCACACAAGGTGAGCCAGAGCAGGGCCGTCTTGGTCAGATTTTTAACGCCAGACACCATTTTGGTCATGACAATCCTCCCGGTTACAGGCTCTGATTGCAGCCTGATTCCGTTAACACCGTGCTATCAGGGCCCGGCGATCGGTATTTGTGCTTAATACAGGATAAATATCGGTCGAATTGGACTCAATTCCTCGTGGCCTGGCGCAGGGCCGCGACCACACGACCGGCGCGCAGGATCAGCCAAAGGGCACTCCAGACATTGCCGAGCACGAAAATCGGCAGGATCCAGAACAATCGCGAAGGCCAGCTCTGCTCGACCAGGCTAATGACCAGGGCCATGAGGACGAAACCGAGATACAGGTCCACCAGGGTGACAATTCCCCACGGGTGGTTGAACAGCCAGTCTCCGGCTGCACCGAAATTACCGGTCTCGATCGCCCACCAGATCAGGGCTGTAAGGATGAGGCCACCCACCAGGGCGACCAGGCGAAACAATAGCGACATTCCGACTCCAGACGTGTTCTGGTCGGAATACGCCGGACAGGGCGGCTTGGATCAGCGTCGGCCTATTCCTCGCGAACGGGCGCAACGCATTGCGCGACCTCTTCGCGGGATTGCTCGGGGAAGCGGGCGCGCCAGCACTGGTCGAAAACCGAGCAATAACAGATCTCGATATCAACATCGAAACGGGCGCTGTTCAGGGCTTCCCACAGGGCGTAGCACCGGGGCTGGGTCTCGGCGTCGGGACGATCGGTCTGATAGGCATAAGACGTTTCCTAGGGGGCCAGGTAGCGACCATTGAAGGACTCGGTGACGAGCACGATCTCCCGTGCACCGAACACGCTCTGTACGTGGGCCAGGCGCTGCTCGGCCGACAAGCCGTCCGGGGCACAGCATTCCGCAAGCCAGCGGCCCAGGCTGGCGACCGGCCGGTCGCCCTGCATCAGGCGCAGATAGTCGATACGGGCCGGGCCCAAGCCGGTATTGCGGACCTCGAGCCGGAGGACCCAGTCCTCTTCCTCCGCGTCATAATTACTGGTTCCGGCCTGGATCAGCGGCATGACGCTGGCCTGCATCGTCTGCTCCATGACGCGCCCCTGGTAGAGCGCGACGAAGAGCGAGGCGAGGGAGATGATCACCACGCTGACCGCGATGACCAACTCCAGCACCCGTGACGAGGGCAGCTTCATCCGGCGCCGTCCCTAGACGACCGCCGGCTTCTTGAAGGTCTCTTCGTCCAGCTCGCCTTCCCACTTCGCAACGGCAGTGGCCACAGCGGCATCGCCGGTCACGTTCACAGCCGTGCGGGCCATGTCCATGATGCGGTCAACGGGCAGGATGAAGCCGACAATGATGGCCGTATGCTCCGGTGTGACGCCAAACGTCTCCAGGACGATCGCCAACAGGAAGAGCGAGGCCGAGGGAATGCCGGCCGCGCCGATGGACACGATGGCCGCGGTGAAGGCGATCATCACATAGTTCATCAGCGTCAGGTCGTAACCGAAGGCCTGGGCGGTGAAGAGCGCAAGAATGCCCAGATAGAGTGCGGTGCCGTCCATGTTGATGGTCGCGCCAAGCGGAAGAACCGAACCCGCGACCGATTTCTTGACACCCAGATTGTCCGATGCCGCGGCGATGGTCACCGGCAGCGTCGCCGATGAGGACGCCGTGGAGTAGGCCACGGCAATCGGGTCGGTCAGACCGCGGAAGAAACGCACCAGCGGCAGGTTGAGCACGAAACGGACCAGGAAGCCGTAGGTGATGATCGCATGGGCGATCAGGCCGAGGTAGACCGCGATGATGAGCGTGAAGATCGATGCCAAGGCCTCGAGCCCCTGGCTCGCCGCCGTGTAGGTCACCAGCGCAAACACGCCGAAAGGTGCGACTTCCATCACGTAGTGGGTAATCTTGAGGACCACTTCAGACGCGGAATCAAACAGGTCACCGACCTTCTTTCCGGCGGCTCCGGAACCGGCAATACCGACGCCCAGCAACAGCGAGAAGAAGATGATGGCGAGCACATTGCCATCGGCCAGCGCGGCCACCGGATTGGTCGGAATGATGGCCAGCAGGCGATCCACGATCGACGGGGCCTCGGTCGAGACCGGAACCGCTTCGACCCCGCCCAGATCCGCGCCTTCACCCGGACGGAAGAGCGTGCCGAACGTCAGCCCGATAATGT
>JAYZXG010000040.1:0-2509 GCA_036141435.1 Pseudomonadota bacterium
GCATCTCCGGCGAGAACCCGCCCCGTTCCAGGATGAACAGGGCTTCCGATCGCGCGATGGTGAGCGAGAGAATACCCGTGATCAGCCAGAAGGCACCGAGCAGGACGCGCGCCAGCGGCCGGGCAAAACCCAGCCGGGCGAACCAGCGGTCCTGGGCGCCGGCCGGCGCGGCAGTGAGAAAATCACTGAAAGCCTGCGGCTGTGCCCCGGTCGCGTCCAGCCAGGGTCCAGGATCGCCCTCGACATCGAAATCGAGCTGTTTGAGCGAGTTCGTCCGCATCGCTGTCTTGATACCGAGCCAGCCCAGCAGGTCCCCGAACAGGAAGGCCGGACGCGCCATCCAGCGCGGCACGCGCAACAGGCGTGTCTCGCCAAAGCCCAGCCAGCGCCGATAGGCGGTGATGATGTCAGCCAGGCTGACCCGCTCGGGGCCGCTCAGATCCCAGCGCACGCCACGGGCAGCACCGGGCTGGATGGCGGCGTCCACCGCATCGACCACATCCTCCATCATGATCGGGCGAAAGACCTGCTCGCCGCCCACGACCGGCGTCACCCAGGGCAGACCGGCCAAGGCCCGGATCAGGCTGCTGCCGCCATAGGTATTGCGGGCGATAACAAGTGATGGCCGCAGAACAACGGTGTCCAGCGCGGCCGCGAGGACCAATTGCTCGCCCGCTTCCTTGTCCGCGGCATAGGCCGAGCCCGAAGCGGCTTCGGCCCCGACGGCCGAGATGTGGACGAACCGCCCCACCCCGACCTGCTCGCAGGCACGCAGCAAGGCATCAAGGCCGTCGACATGAACCGCGCGGGAGCTTTCATTGAGACCGTTCTGAAGCACGCCGACACAATTGATGACCGCATCAACACCGCGCAGGCGCGCTGTCCAGCTCGCGACATCATCGCGCGTGAAATCACAACCGATCCACGCCAGCGATGGCAGGCGTTTGCGGGCGCCCTGCCAGGAGCGCGCAGCCGCGACCACCTCGTGTCCGCGCGCCTGCAAGGCGGTGGCGATGTGAGATCCGATGAACCCGGCGGCACCGGCGATAAGAATTTTCATGCCGCCCCCGGTTCAAGCCTATTGTTGCGCGGCCTGCTCCCGCGCCGCCCGCACGAGCAGGATATTGCCGCGGAGATTATTGCGCACCGTGTCCTGGATCGACGGCCAGACCGTTTCGACCTTGAGCCATTCATTACCGCTCAGCGTGGCACCATTGACGGCCGCGTAATAGGCGGATTGACCAAAGGAACAGGCCCACCACGGCGACGCGGTGGACGTGAACACCTCGCCGGAGTCCAGCATGGACTGGAGCACGCCCTCGACCAGGTCGAGCCGTGTGGTCAGGATTTCGGTGATCGCCTCGCCGGCGAACTGCGAAGCCATGTCGACAACATCGACAGACGTACTGTCGACGCAGCGCGTGGCGTCATAGACAGAGCGGGCCCGGCCCAGGAAATAGGCCTCGACCGCGCGCTCCGGGTCCGTGGCGGCAAACCGGCGCGCGACCTCGAACAGGAAAACCGGCGGGTTTTCATTCCGCCGCGCCCAGAGTTCGTCCGTGATATTCGGGTTATCGGCAGCCTCGCCTGAACGCAGGCTGGACAAGGTTGCGAGAATGTCGCCCCAGGCCGCATTTCCGATGACAAATTCGGCGCGCACATTCTCCTGCTCGACGACATAGAGCGAGGGTGTCCGCGCATTCGGGTCATCCTGGGCGACCGCGAGGCCGCCACAGGCAAGTGCCATAAATCCAGCCGTCAATACTGCACGCATGTGAAGCTCCGATTTAGCCATCTGCCAGGAAGCTTGCGGCACAAGACGGCGAATTCATGTCCTAGAACGGGATTTCATCATCCAGATCTGCGTTCCGGAAGTCCTCTTTCGGGCCATCCATGGCCGCCGGAGCACTTCTGGACGGAGCCGATTCAAAACTGCTGCCACCTTCATTGCGGCCGTCGAGCATTTGCAGCTCACCGCGGAATTTCTGGAGCACAACCTCGGTGGAGTATTTTTCCTGGCCGTTCTGGTCGGTCCATTTGCGGGTCTGCAGCTGGCCTTCGACATAGACCTTGGAGCCCTTGCGCAGATAGTTCTCGCAGACCTTCACCAGGTTCTCGTTGAAGATGACCACGCGGTGCCATTCCGTCTTCTCGCGCTTCTCGCCGGTCTGACGGTCACGCCAGCTTTCCGACGTCGCGATGGACAGATTGCAGACCGCATCGCCGGAATTCATGCGACGGACTTCCGGGTCACGACCCAGATTACCTACCAGAATTACCTTGTTCACACCCGCCATCGCCCTGGTCTCCATTCTCGGCCAGCTTCTCGCCCGCCATTTGTTCACATTCTGTTCCGCGCGTCAAACACGCGATTCTTGCGGCGGAGTGTGGACGGCGGGCAGACGGGAGGTCCAGTGCACAGCGCGGTGCTTCCACAGGCGTGTACAGGTCGTGCTTCGCTGTGGACCGAGCGCCCCCCAGAGCTGGGGCGGCTCGCTGCGCGCGACAA
>JAYZXG010000041.1:0-8648 GCA_036141435.1 Pseudomonadota bacterium
GCCCAGCGGCGCCAGATGGCCGCTCGCTAGCGCGCGGCCACCTCGACACGGTCGGGGTAGAAGCCCAGCCGGTCCCTGATCGCGGCGACAGCCGGGAAGGGGGCCTCATAGGTCCAGACAGCATTTTCCAGTTTATCCCCGTGCTCCGGCACAAGGTGGAAATAGCGCGCCTCGCCCTTGTAGGGGCACCAGCTGGTATGCGCCGAGCGCTCGAGGAAACGCGGGTCGATTGTGGCCCGGTCCACATAGAGGACCGGCGCGTAGGTGTGCTCCCGCAATTCCAGCGCAGTCGCCGCGCTGGCAATGGGCTCGCCGCGCACGCTGACCACGACATCGATTTCCTGATCACTGACACAGATCGGATGATCCGGTCCTGGCTGCAGGATCGGGCGGGTGTGACGGGGCATGTCGGGTGTCCCTTGGACTAGGCGGCCTCGATCAGGCCCTGGTCGCGCAGATAGGTCTGCAATTCGCCGGTCTCGAACATTTCCTTGACGATGTCGCAGCCACCGACGAACTCGCCCTTGATGTAGAGCTGGGGAATGGTCGGCCAGTTGGAGAAGGTCTTGATGCCCTCACGAATACCGTCGTCTTCCAGAACGTTGACGCTCTCGAAATCGACCTGGAGATGATCCAGCACGCGGGCCACGACAGAGGAAAATCCGCATTGCGGGAAGATCGGTGTGCCTTTCATGAAGAGCACAACGTCATTCGTCTCGATGGTGGATTTGATGTGATCCTGGACGGTATCCGTCATGTCGAACTCCTTCGTCGTCTGGCGCTAGAGCTAGGGGCTCGACGGCGATCCTTCAAGACCTGCCAGCCGGGCATTTGCGTCCAGATGTTTCATACATGTTGTCAGGGATATTACGCTATCACTCAAGGGGTGATCGAGCGCCCACGACAGTGATTCCTGCGGGCTGCGGCCGCTGGGCGCCGCGTTTCGCCCCAGCAGAGACTGCTTGATGTGGCGCGCGAAGTACCAGGCAGAAGAGGGGCTTAGGGGAAGGCGCGCGGATTTCGCGGAGCCTTTCATGACTTCGATCCCGATCAGCGACAGCCCTGCTTTTTTGCAGCGCTCCAGCCGTTCCAATTCCCCAGCCGTCAGCTCGGGATTGAGCGGCGCCATGATCGCGTCCATGGCCGGTATGCGGGTGGCCACCTCCAGCTCCGCCCCGCGGCCGCAAATGCCGAGATGACGGATCATGCCCCGCGCCTTGAAGGCCTCGAGATGGCGAATGAGCTTGTCGGTCAGCTCCTCCTCGGCCGGACCGTGCAGCAGCAGGAGGTCGACATGGTCGGTCTGCAGGCGCGCCAGGCTCTCCTTCAGCGACATTTCGACGGCGCCGGCGGAAAAGTCACGATGGCCGCCCGCATGGATGCCGGCCTTGGTGCACACGAAGACCTTGTCTCGCCGGATGCCCCGCAGGGCCTGGCCCAGCCGTTTTTCCGCGCGCCCCGCACCATAGGCCGGCCCGGTGTCAAACAGGGTGACACCCAGATCAACCGCCCGGTGAACCAGGTCACGGGTTTGCGATGCGGACCCGATCAGGCTGGCGTGCGGGCCGGTGACACCGAAGCCGAGGCGGGCAAAGGCGGGGTGGTCAATCATGCATCGGGCACTCGGGTCTCCAGCGCCAGCGCGTGGAGTTCATTGCCCATCTTGGTGCCCAGCGCGGCATAGACCAGCTGGTGCTGGGCCACGCGCAGCTTGCCGCGGAAAGCCTCGCTGGTGACAACCGCCTTCCAGTGATCATTATCGCCCGCCAGGTCTTCCATCTCGATCTCTGCATCCGGAATTCCGGCCTTGATCAGGGCGATAATCTCATCGGCAGGCATGGGCATGGCGGGCGCTCCGGGCAAAGATGACAAACAGTTCACGAAAGCTCACGCGGAGCCTCGTCTTAGTGAGGGAATGTGTTGGCAGTTGCGCTTTCCTGCAA
The DNA here is from genome assembly GCA_036141435.1 of Pseudomonadota bacterium. GTDB lineage: Bacteria > Pseudomonadota > Alphaproteobacteria > Caulobacterales > Maricaulaceae > Maricaulis. The sequence goes on from JAYZXG010000041.1 coordinate 1,944, forward strand.
GGGCGGAAACAGCCATATCTCAGCCGGCTGGAAAAACAGGAGGCTGCCTTGAACCCGATCTTTGCTGTGAAACTCGTTGTCCGTCTCTCGCTGGGACTGATCAATCTTGCTCTGGCCTTTGCCTTTCTCAGTGGTGTGGCCATGGCCGGTGACCAGTATGTCGACCGCGAGGGCCGACCGGTGGGGGGCTATGATGTGGTCAGCTATCATACCGAAGAGATGCCGCTGGAAGGGCTGGACAGCATCACCGCGGAGTACAATGGCGTAACCTGGTATTTCGCCACGGAAGCCAATCGCGATCTCTTTGTGGCGTCACCGGCAGTCTATGCGCCCGCCTATGACGGACACTGTGCCTATGCGCTGGCCCATGATCGCAAGGTGCGCACGGACCCGTTGGCCTATCAGGTGGTCGACGGCATTCTCTACATGAATTTCTCGGCCAATATCCAGCGCCGCTGGGAAGAGAATATTCCCGGTTTCACAGAACGTTCCGAAGCCCACTGGCCGGATCATGAGCCGGAACCGGCTGCCCGCCCCAGTCGCTGGTTCTGATCCATTACAGAAAATTGGGTTCGGTCCGGGCTGCGGATCTGGCATGGTGGCCCCAAAGCATAACCGGGGAACATTATGCGTATTACTGCACTGCTTTCATCCGCAGCCTTTCTTGGCCTGGCTGCGTGCTCATCCGTCGCAGCGGGCCCGTCCAGCGATTATGACGGTCTGGACCGGGCTCAGTTGCTCGACGATCTGCAGATCCTGGCATCCGACATGATGCAGGGTCGTGAGGCCGGCACACCGGGCAATGCCCTGGCCCGCGGCTATATCATCGAGCGCCTGGAAGGCATCGGTGTTGATCCGGTGGGAGAGAGTTTTGAACACCCGTTCGAATATTCCTTCCGCCGTGGTCCGGGCGAGCGCCTGCCGGGTGTGAACATCCTCGCCGAGATCGAAGGTACCAGTGACAGCGACCACGTGATGGTGCTGACGGCGCATTTCGACCATGAAGGCATGCGCGATGGCCAGATCTGGAATGGTGCCGACGATAATGCGTCCGGCGTTGCAGCCCTCCTGGCCCTGGCCGAGGACTTTGCCGAGAACCCGCCGGAACATGATCTGATCTTCGCCTTTGTCGATGCCGAGGAGCGGGGCCTGCAGGGCGCACGCGCCTTTGTCGCCAATCCGCCGGTGCCGGAAGAAAACATCGTCTTCAACCTCAATCTCGACATGGTCGCGATGTCGGAGGATCGCATCCTGTGGGCCGTGGGCACGTATCACTATCCCTTCCTCAAGCCGATGGTTGAGCGTGTCGCCGCGCGCGCCAACGTCAACCTGCCAATGGGCTATGACGAACCCGGTGGCCCGCCCGGCAGCGACTGGACCATGCTGACCGACAGTGGCGCCTTCCATGCGGCAGGCATTCCCTTCATCTATCTGGGCGTGGATTTCCATCCGCACTATCACCAGCCGTCGGACACCTATGAGAACATGACGCTGGAGTTTTTCCAGGATGCCACAGAGACCATTCTGGATTTCGCACGCGAGGCAGACGCCAATCTCGGCATGATTGCCGAGGAAAGCGGCCGCTAGTGCAAACGCAGCTGCTGAATATTTTCACTGTTTGGTAGCACTCGGAAAGTATTGAATTCGCATGGGGCGAGTTCAAAAAATCTGGACCAGAATACTGGGCGCCGTGATTGTTGTTCGCGGCGCCTATTCTGTATTCTTCAGTGTGCTGGTCATGCTGGCTCTGGCCGGCGTGTTTGATATCCGCGAATTCGGTCCGGAACTTTCGCGCTATTTCGCCAGCGCCAATCCCATGGTCGTCATCGCCTGGTGTGTCTATGCCTGCGCCTACATGGTGGCCGGCGTCGCCGTTGTGCTGGACCGGCGCATCCTCGCGCTGACGCTCTACAGCATCGGCTACGCGATCGACATCACGCGCTGGCTGTCGGTGCATTCGGTCAGTTTCAACGCAGATGCCGCTCCGGCCTGGGCGTCACTGGCGGATCTGTTTTTCAACGTGTTTGACCTGGCCGCGCTGATGATCCTGACCTATCGGGTGATGGTGGCGAGCCCTGTCGCCAGTTCCATTCACCGCCTGGGATCCGGCAAATAAAAAGCCCCGCTGCAAGAGCGGGGCTTTGTAACTTACTCGGCGGCCTCGGCAGCCGGTTCCATCAGCTCAGGCAACCACCCCTCCCAGGCCGCACGCAGGCGGTCCAGTTCGAGATGGTGGGCGCCGTTGACGCTCACGGCCGTACCACCGGCGAGGCCGACAACCTGGATGTCGATATCCTCGGCCTTGGCGTCCTGGATGATGGCGATGGCATCATCCTTTTTCGCTGCCAGCAGATAGCGCGCCTGGTCTTCACCAAACAGGAAGCCATGCATCGGGACATCGCTGTCTGCGTCATGCGCCAGCTTGATGCCGGTATCCGAGGCCAGGGCCATGTCCGCTGCCGCACAGGCCAGACCGCCATCGGACAGGTCGTGACAGGCGCTGATGCGGCCGGCGCGGATCTGGCCGCGCACGAAATTGCCATTGGTCTTTTCAAGGTCGAGATGAACCAGCGGCGCGCCGCCTTCCTCGCGGCCTTCAATCACACGCAGATAGGTTGATGCGCCCATGGCACCGGTCGTCTTGCCCACGACCATCAGGATGTGACCCTCGGTCATGCAGCCAAAGCCGGCCCGCTTGTCCATGTCCGGGATCAGGCCGACGCCACCAACCGCCGGGGTCGGCGGAATGGCAACGCCATTGGTCTCGTTGTAAAGGCTCACATTGCCGGACACGACCGGGAAGTTGAGCGCGGCACAGGCCTGCGCCATGCCTTCAACACAGCCCACGAACTGGCCCATGATCTCTTCACGTTCCGGATTGCCGAAGTTCAGACAGTCCGTGATCGCGATCGGATCGGCGCCCGTGGCGGTCAGATTGCGCCAGGCTTCCGCGACGGCCTGCTTGCCGCCCTCGAACGGGTCAGCATAGCAATAGCGCGGCGTACAGTCGGCGGTGATGGCCAGGGCCTTGTTGGTGCCGTGCACACGCACGATCGCCGCGTCTGACGGATCCTCCGAGCTGGCAGCCGTATCGGCCATGACGTGACGGTCATACTGCCGCCAGATCCAGGCCTTGGAGGCCATGTTCGGGCTGGACATCAGCTTGAGCAGGACCTCGCCCATGTGCGACGGCTGGGCCACGTCCTTGGCATTGATCTGGGCGCGAACTTCCGGAGCGAAGTAGGGGCGCTCATATTTCGGCGCGTCATCGGCCAGCGGTGCGACGGGGATGTCACAGACGATCTCGCCCTTGTGCTCGAGCACCATGCGGCCGGTATCCGTCGTCTCGCCGATCACGGCGACGTCGAGTTCCCATTTTTCAAAGATCGCCTTGGCCACGTCCTCACGGCCCGGCTTCATGATCACCAGCATGCGCTCCTGGCTTTCCGAGAGCATCATTTCATAGGTGGACATGTTTTCTTCGCGCTGCGGCACGTCGTCCATGATCAGCTTGATGCCGATCCCGCCCTTGTCCGCCATTTCGACGGAAGAGGAGGTGAGGCCGGCGGCGCCCATGTCCTGGATCGCCGCGATGGCGTCCGTGGCCATCAGTTCGAGGCAGGCCTCGATCAGCTTCTTCTCGACGAAGGGGTCACCGACCTGGACAGTGGGACGCTTCTCTTCGCTCTCATCGTCAAACTCGGCCGAGGCCATGGTCGCGCCATGAATGCCGTCGCGGCCGGTCTTGGAACCGACATAGACGATCGGCTGGCCCGGCTCGGCGCCGCGGGCGTAGAAGATCTTGTCCGCATCAGCGAGGCCGACTGCCATCGCATTGACGAGGATGTTGCCGTTATAGCCCTCGTGGAAATTGGTCTCGCCGCCCACGGTCGGGACGCCGACACAGTTTCCATAGCCCCCGATGCCGGCGACAACGCCACCCACCAGGTGCTGGGTCTTTTCATGGTCCGGTGCACCGAAGCGCAGCGCGTTCAACAGCGCGACGGGACGCGCGCCCATGGTGAAGACGTCGCGCAGGATACCGCCCACGCCCGTCGCCGCACCCTGATAGGGCTCGATGTAGGACGGGTGATTGTGGCTCTCCATCTTGAAGATGGCGGCCTGGCCGTCACCGATATCGATGACGCCGGCATTCTCGCCCGGACCCTGGATAACTTTCTCGCCCGAGGTCGGGAATTTGCCCAGGTGGGCGCGCGAGGATTTGTAGGAACAGTGCTCCGACCACATGACCGAGAAAATGCCCAGCTCAACCATGTTGGGCGCCCGGCCCAGACGGTCGAGGATGATGGCGTATTCCTCGTCATTGATACCGTGTTCGGCGACGATTTCGGCCGTGATGCCGTCAGCGTATTGGGTCATGGTTACGCACTCCCCAGCAGGGATTCAAACAGTGCAAGGCCGTCTGTGCCGCCGTGCTTTTCGTCAACCGCGCGTTCCGGGTGAGGCATCATGCCCAGGACATTGCCCTGTTCATTCATCACGCCGGCGATGTCGCGCTGGGAACCGTTCGGATTGTTGCCATAACGGAAGACGACCTGGCCTTCGCCCTCGATGCGGTCGAGAGTCTCGGCATCGGCGAAATAATTGCCGTCATGGTGAGCGATCGGAATGATCAGCTCCGAGGTGGAGCCATAACGCGAGGTGAAACGCGTATTGCCGTTATCGATCTTCAGCGGGGCTTTCTCACAGACAAAGGTGAGGCCCGCATTGCGCATCAGCGCGCCGGGCAAAAGACCGCTCTCGGTGAGGATCTGGAAGCCGTTGCAGACGCCCAGAACCGGTGCGCCGGTTGCGGCATGCGCAACAACGGCCGGCAGGATTGCCGAGCGCGAGGCCATGGCCCCGCAGCGCAGATAGTCTCCGTAGGAGAAACCACCCGGGATCATGACGAACTCGGTGCCCTCGGGCAAGTCGCTCTCCTGGTGCCAGACCATGGCCGGCTTCTCGCCGGTCACACGTTCAATGGCATCATGGGCATCACGGTCACAGTTTGAACCGGGAAAGACGATGACGGCGGATTTCATGGCCCGCTCCGTTTTACGCGATTTCGATCGAGTAGCTCTCGATCACCGGGTTGGAGAGAAGCTTCTGGCACATCTCGTCGACACGGGCCTTGGCTGCGTCGGCATCATCGCCGGTCAGGTCCAGCTCGATCAGCTTGCCCTGGCGGGCGGCCGTGACTTCCTCATAACCCATATTGTGCAGGGCGCCGGCAACAGCCGCACCTTGTGGGTCGAGAACACCGGGTTTCAGGTAGACGTGGATTTTGGCTTTCACTTTGAGCCCTCATCAGTAGTCGTGGCGTCAGCGGTCATGGCGACCACATTGTTTTCTTTCATAATGCCCAGGCGGCGGGCGACGTCGGCATAGGCCTCGGTCACATTGCCCAGATCGCGACGGAAGCGGTCCTTGTCCAGCTTCTCATCGGATTCCATGTCCCAAAGACGGCAGCTGTCCGGGCTGATCTCGTCGGCCAGGATAATACGCGGCACTTCATTGTCGAAAATGCGGCCGAATTCCAGTTTGAAATCCACCAGGCGGATACCGGCTCCGGCAAACAGTCCGCACAGATAGTCATTGGTGCGGAAGGCGGTGGAGACCATCTCGTCCATTTCGTGCGGAGCGGCCCAGCCAAAGGCGTTGATATGCTCTTCCGCGATCATCGGGTCGCCGAGATCGTCATTCTTGAAATAGAACTCCACGATCGGACGCGGCAGCGGGTCGCCCTCGGTCAGGCCCAGGCGCTTGGCGATGGACCCGGCGGCGACATTGCGGATGACCACTTCCAGCGGCACGATCTCGACCTGGCGGACGAGTTGTTCGCGCATGTTCAGGCGCTTGATGAAGTGCGTATTGATGCCGATCCGCTGAAGACCGAGGAAGATGTGCTCGGAGATACGGTTATTGAGAACACCCTTGCCCTCGAGGGTGGCGTGTTTCTCACCGTTAAAGGCCGTGGCGTCATCCTTGAAGTACTGGACGAGCGTGCCCGCCTCAGGACCTTCATAGAGAATCTTGGCCTTGCCTTCGTAGAGTTTTTTGCGACGGGACATCAGCGACGCTCCTGCAGGGGCCGGATACCGTATCAGGCCTATAAAAAGCGTGGCGCGGCCCGACTCAGTGACGGACCGCGCTTCGAGCGCGGAAACTAGCCGCACAGCCCATTATTCGCAATGCCGGGACGCCGCAGTGTCGCAGCCTGTTTCACAGGCGTTGATTTCCCCGTGGGGGCAAGCTAACGAGACTATCAAACACCATCCTTCAGGGAGACTGCCATGTCCGGCCTCGACGATCGCGAAAACGCGTTTGAAAACAAATACGCCCACGATCAGGAAATGGAATTCAAGGCGAATGCTCGCCGCAATAAACTGCTGGGCCTGTGGGCTGCAGGCGAACTCGGTCTGGACGGCGATGCCGCCGAGGACTACGCGAAATCCGTTATCGTGGCTGATTTCGAGGAAGCCGGCGATGACGATGTCTTCCGCAAGGTCCGCGCGGACTTCGACGAAAAGGGCGTTGAGCTGTCCGACCACCTGCTGCGCAAGCAGATGGACGATCTCCTGATCGAAGCCCGCAACCAGATCCAGTCCGAGGGCTGATCCCTCGTCGTGGGGGGGGGGGCGGCCGCCCGCACACCCCCCCCCCCCGAAAAAGCCCCCCCGCTAGTGTGGCGGTCACAAGCCC
>JAYZXG010000042.1:0-10532 GCA_036141435.1 Pseudomonadota bacterium
AAGGGGTGCGGGCGGTGAGGGCCGGTTGCAGCCTGCCCGCCGGGCGCAGAGGTGCAAGCCGGCACAAAAAAGCCCGGGCGAGTGCCCGGGCCTTTTCGTAACGCTGAGACCGGTTTTAGGAGGCGGCTTTTTCCTCGACAGGGTCGCGCAGCACATAGCCACGGCCCCAGACCGTTTCGATGTGATGTTCGCCATCCGTCGCTGCGGCCAGCTTCTTGCGAAGCTTGCAGATGAAGACGTCGATGATCTTCAGTTCCGGCTCGTCCATGCCACCATAAAGGTGGTTCAGGAACATCTCCTTGGTCAGGGTCGTGCCCTTGCGCAGGGAGAGCAGCTCCAGCATCTGGTATTCCTTGCCCGTCAGGTGGACGCGCTGGCCCTCGACCTCAACCGTCTTGGCATCGAGGTTAACCGCCACGGAACCGGTGCGGATGACGCTCTGGGCGTGGCCCTTGGAGCGACGCACGATGGCGTGGATGCGGGCAATCATCTCGTCCTTGTGGAACGGCTTGGTCATGTAGTCATCGGCGCCACAGCCCAGGCCGCGAACCTTGTTATCGATGTCTGCATTGCCGGTCAGGATCAGGATCGGCGTATCGACCTTGGACACACGGAGCGTCTTGAGAACATCAAATCCCGGCATGTCGGGCAGGTTCAGGTCGAGAAGGATGATGTCGTAATCATACAGCTTGCCGAGATCGACACCTTCTTCCCCCAGGTCGGTGGTGTAGATGTTGAAGCCCTCGGACTTAAGCATCAGTTCGATGGACTGGGCTGTTGCCCGATCATCTTCAATAAGAAGAACCCGCATGGTTCGCCTCCGGTTTTTAGCCGGACGAATCAGCGTCGCCCGGTCTCAGCTCTGAATTAACCTTATTCGGACGCTATGCGGAAACCCTTAACGAAAGTTAACTGCGGCTTGACCGATTTTCGGAATCGCAGTGCCCGCGATTCCTGTTGACTCCAGACGATTCGAAATCGGCCTTGACCTGTAATCGCTTAAACCGAAGGGCCCAGTCCCTGCAGGGGTTTCGCGAGGAATTTTGGCGGCCGCCCGTCTGCATAAAGTATGTTTGCGTTGAATGTAAAACGGGCCCGAAACACCTGTTTCGAGCCCGTATTTCATCTGCTTTTCGATGGGGAAAAGTTATTTTCCACAGATTCGATGGTTATTCGGCCGCCTGTAGACGGGAATTTGCCAGGGCGAGCAGTGTCGCGGCCCGCGCATCGAAACTGTCCTTGCGGCCATCGAACAGGATGCGGTCCTCATAGCCGGTCAGCCAGAGCGCATTCGGATTGCGGCGCGCGATGACAATATCGCCCTGCAATTGCTCATTCGGGGTGCGATGCAGGCGGAAGATGATCAGTCCGTCAGCCAGGGCACTTGCCAGGTCGCTGTCGGAGCCCGCGAATTCCGGCATAGGGTCAATCAGACCGACAACTTCCATCTTCCCCGCTTCCGTCGACAGCGAGAAGCGCGAGCGTTCGATCCCGGACAGGCCATGCTGGCTGTCGCGGTGCAGCTGGTAGGAGCGTTCGACCGGTACGGCAAAGGCACGGTGGCCCTCGATCTCCCGGCACTGGAAGAAATAGTGATTGTTCACACCCAGGCGCTTCATCTCGCGCTGCAGGATGCGCAGGGTGTTTTCATCATCATTGACGCTGTCGATGATCGGCGTCTGGTTTTCCAGCGTGACGAAAGACCGGCTGCGCAGCCGCCGGATGACCGCTTCGACCGCCGGATTTCGGGCCGGACGCCCATGATGGTCGTAGCTGTAGCCACCGTGTTCATCCAGCGCGAGGAATTCGTCGGGATGGGTGAAGTGGACCATGAAGCTGACCAGCACGTCCGGATGCAGCTCGTGGAACAGGTCCAGCATGTCGAAGAAATTGTCGTCGAACCGTTCGGGGAAGAACGCCATTTCCTTGGTGCCGATACGGATGATGTCGAGACCGGCTTCGGCCAGGCCGTTGAGATAGTCGAACAGATTGGTGTTCGACAGCACCATCGGGTCGCCGCCGGACAGCAGGGCTTCACGAATGCGCGGACGGCTGGTCTCGCCGCGCGCAGCCTTGGCGTTGTGGTCTTCGATGTATTCGACGATTTCGTGGATGGAGGCGGTGTCCTTGCCCGTCTTGCCGGTCAGGAAGTCGGACCGATAGCAATACCGGCACCAGGACGAACAGGTGCGCACGACATATAGCAGCACCAGCTCATACTTGTGCAGCAGGCCCGGGATCGGGCTGTAGCTGAGCTGGTTGGACGGATCGGCCTCGCCGGACAGGTCCTCGGTTTCCTCCGGGCGCGCCTTGATCAGATTGCGGATCGCTTCGCTGCGCTTGGCCAGGTCGAGATAATATCCCGTGGCGCGCGGCGGCAGACGATCGGAAACTCCGGATTTGGCCAGCGCATCCAGTTCGGACACGGAGTAGACCGCCGCGCCGCCGTCTTCGACATAGCGACGGTATTGCGCCAGGTCATGCTGGATATAGCGGTTGAACTTGGTGTCCTGGATCTGACCGTAAAGGTTGGATTTGTTGCGGCGGCTCAGCGCTTTTTTCTTGGGGCGCGAACCGGCAATGATATTCGTATTGGCGGGCGGCATAAGGTGTCTCCCGTCAGCTATTGAGGCACAGCCAAGCCAAACCGGCTGTGCAATGACTACGTGATCGAAACTGTGCGAGACTCTTCCGGCCTCGAGCACATGGGCGGCCAATTAACCGGCGCCCCAGCTCCGCGCGAGGCGGGACCATAGCGTGCCAACGCCAGAAGTGAACCGGTGGCGCCCTAAAAAATACACGGCAATTTCTGCCGCCCGTTTACGCGTGCGCAACCGGGATAGGCTATATTCTTGGTGAATCGGATAGATGTCCGAGCTGACCGGAGCTGAAACTGCCCATGATGCAGACCCTGATTGATCGTATTGAGCGCCTCGATGCGCGTGTCCTGGAAGGGCGCGTCACGGCACTCAACGGTCTGCTCATCGAGGCAGAGGGCCCCCAGGCGGGGCTGAGCCTGGGCGCCCACGCCATGATCGAGACCCCGATGGGCCCGGCCGAGTGCGAGATTGTCGGTTTTCGCGGCGAGACTGCGCTGATGATGCCGTTTGGCCCGCTCGAGGGGGTTCGCCCCGGCGCCCGGACCTTGTTGTCACCCCAGCCTGCGCGGGTTCGACCGTCGCCGGGCTGGCTGGGCCGGGTGCTGGACGGTTTCGGGCGTCCGCTCGATGCCGGGCCGTCGCTGGCCGAAGGCGCCACCCCCTATCCGCTGAAGGGCAATCCGCCGAGTGCGCACGGGCGCGCGCGGCTTGGTGACCGGATGGATCTGGGTGTCCGTGTCCTGAACACGTTCGTGCCGATGCGCCGCGGACAACGCCTGGGTATTTTCGCCGGTTCCGGTGTCGGCAAGTCCGTCTTGATGTCGATGCTTGCGCAGGGGTGTGATGCCGACGTTATCGTCATCGGGCTGATCGGTGAGCGGGGACGCGAAGCCCGGGAGTTCGTCGAGGATGTGCTCGGTCCGGAAGGGCGGGCCCGCTCTGTCGTGATCACGGAGACTTCCGACGCTCCGGCACTGGCGCGTCGCCAGGCGGCCCACCTGACCCTGACGACCGCCGAATTCTTCCGCGACCAAGGCAAGGACGTGCTGTGTCTGATGGACAGTGTGACGCGTTTTGCGCTCGCACAGCGTGAAATCGGCCTCGCCGCGGGCGAACCGCCCACGACGCGCGGCTATACGCCATCGGTATTTGCTGAATTGCCACGGCTACTTGAGCGCGCCGGGCCGGGTCCCGAGCGCACGGATGGCGGAAAACAGGGATCCATTACCGGACTTTTCACTGTTTTGGTGGATGGTGATGACCATAACGAACCAGTGGCAGATGCGGTGAGGGGTATTTTGGACGGGCACGTGGTGATGAGTCGGACGATCGCGGAACGCGGACGCTATCCGGCAATCGACGTTCTCAAGTCCGTCAGCCGGACCGCGCCGGAGGTTTATGCGCCTGACGAGCGGCCGCTGGTCGCCGAGGCGCGCATGGTTTTGTCGGCGTATGCCGATATGGAGGAATTGATCCGATTGGGGGCTTACACCCAGGGATCAAACCCGGTGGTGGACCGGGCAATCGCTCTCAACGATCCGTTGGAAGCGTTCCTCGGTCAGTCAAAAGACGAGGCGACGGACATTCCGTCGACCTTCGCAGCACTGGCGGGGATACTAGGTGGTGGTGAAGGAGTAGCGTAATGGCACGCTCGCACGAACCTCTGATCCGGCTGGCCCGGTTCAAGGTGGAAGAATTACAAAAACAAATGGCCGAGCTTGATCGCTCGAAGGCAGCGCTGATCAGTCAGATTGAACGATTGGAAGCGTCCGTGCCGGAAGAACAGGCTATCGCGACCCAGTCCAAGGACGGCTATCTGGCTTATGGGTCCTATGCCCAGGCCGTGATCAAGCGCAAGGACAATATTCGCGCGTCGCTCAGCGAGGTCGAGGCCCAGTCTGACGCGTTGCGTGACCGGCTGTCCGAGGCTTTCCAGGAACTCAAGAAGTACGAGCTGCTGGAAGAGCGCCGCGTCGCCCGCGCCGAAGCCGCAGTCCGCGATGCCGAGCAGGCGGAGCTGGACGAGATGGCGTCGATCCGGCATCGCCGGGCACACTAGCTTTGCTCAGGACACAATTCGGACGAGCCGGGGCTGGGGTCCCCGGCTCGTCCAGTTGTGGCTGGCCCTGAAACTCTCGGTCAGAAGTTCCGGCGCCAGCTCACATCCAGTCGGACCGACCGACCCGGTTCGGACACGCCCGCGAAGACGCGCTCGAAGTCCGCGTCAAAGACATTCTCGATTCCCGCATTGAGCGTCAGCCCATGGTCTGACAGCGGTCGCCAGCGGCCATAGAGATCGATGACGGCATAGCCATCGCGGTGTTCAGCGACATTGGTTGGTCGATCGTAATCGCCCGCAATCTGTACGCGGCCGCCCAGCACCAGCCGCTGGGCCGGCAAGGCATATCGTGCATCCACGAAAACCCGGTCCGGCGTGAGGCTGCCCAGCGCTTCGCCGGTCAGGGCGTCCGCCCCGTCCACAGACGAAAAGCTCGCATCGATGCTCAGCGGGCCATTGGCGAAATTGATCTGCCCCTCATAGCCGGACAGTTCGGCACTGCCGACATTGCGGCTCTGGGTGGTTCCCGCAGAACAGGGCGCAAAAAAGGGCGGCGCGAAACAGGTCGGGTCAAACTGGAAGTCGACAAACAGGTCGATCAGGTTTTCCGCGTCCGTCTCGAACCAGGATGTCCGTATCGTCAGCTGGTCGACCCCCAGCCGCCCTGCGAGGTCCAGCCCGAAACCGATTTCCAGTGTCTCCGTCGCCTCCGGAAGCAGGTCGGGATTGGCGGTGAAGGTGTTGCTGATGAAGGTCGGCGGACCAAGGATGATATGGGGCAGCGAGAAGTGCGTACCGTCGATATACAGCTCGTTGATCGAAGGCGCGCGGAAGGCTTCGCCCCAGTTCACGAACATGTTGAAGTCGCTGATCGGGGCGTAGGTGACACCAAATCGCGCTGACGTCGCCTCGTTCCGGGTTGCGGGCGAGGCGATGGCAGACGTCTCGAAACTGTCATTGCGGATGCCGGGCAGGAGGACGACTTCACCCGGCAGCCCGAACGGGGCGGGGCCCTGTAATTCCAGCTGGGCGTAGACGGCGGTGAAACTGGCATCGGCATTCGGCGCGCCGCCGCGAACACCACCGGGTTCAGCGCTGTCCTCACCGTTCTGGCGGTCTTCATAATATTCGCCGCCCAGTGTGAGCACGCTTTCATAGCGGCCAAGGTCGAAGGCGAAGCGCTGGTCGGTGCTGATGCCGATCGTTTCCAGGTCACGGCGCAGTATGCGTGTGCTGGCCGTTTCTGCTTCAGTGACGCCGGTTTCGTTGCGATAGATCGAGACATTCATGTCCAGCCAGCTGTTGCTGGCCGGGGCGATGTCGAACGACAGGGTGGTGTTGTCACTCCGGATGTTCTTGTCGACGAGGGCGTTGAATGCCCCGACACCGGCAACACCCTGGCCGTTATTCGGTTCCGTCGTATCGCCATCGAACGATTGCCAGCTCAACTCTGCGCGGACGCCATCGGAAATGTCTGCCCCCAGTTTGACCAGGCCGGACAGCGAGCGGTCGTCTGCTGGCAGGTCTGCGCCGGAACCCAGGCTGATGTCACCGCTTTGCCGGGAGGAGAGGGAGGCGAGCAGATCGAAGGCGCCCTGTACAGCGTAGAGGGTCGCCGTGCTGCGCTCTTCCTCATCGACCGAGCGATAACCCGCACCCAGCTCATAGCCCCAGCTCTCGCCATCACCGAGCAGGTCATGGGCGCTTGCCGTGCGGAATGCGACCACACCGCCGGATGCACCTGATCCGTAGAGGGCCGAGGCCGGCCCACGCACCGTCTCTACGCCGACGAGCAGGCTCGGATCCACGAAGATCGCGCCATCATGGGCCGAGGCGAAGTTCTGGCGTGCACCATCCATCAGCAAGGTGGTGTTGTCGCGGCCCTGGCCGCGCAGGGAAATCGTCTGCCCGGTCCGCCGCGGCCCGCCCGGAATGTCGACGCCGGGAACTGCCCGCAGCAGGTCATCCAGGTCCGCCGGCTGGGCGAGGTCGAGGTCCTCGACATCAATCGAAGAGGTGAGGCCGGGATACACAAAGCTGTCCAGCTCGGTCTTTGTCGCCTTGACCGTAATGACCTCCCGGTCTCCCGCATTGTCCTGCGCCAGAGCTGCCGGTGTCAGAGCTGCTGGTAACACGGTCACGGCCAGTGCCGCGGAACTCAACCACACGAGTTTCATTTCTTCGTCCCTTTATGAAGTTCTGTGTTGCGAATGATTATCAGTGGCGATACTCATGGCAGAAGTATCTGCGAACGCAAGTAGGAATCATTCGCAAAATACATGTAGAGAAATTGGGGAGATCCAAATGAAGTTTCTGATCCCGGCGCTGGCCGCCTCCATGCTGGTGTCCGCCTGCGCCACGACTGGCGGCCTGTCCGCATCTGTTGTCTCCGAGCGCTCCGAGGCGGATTTCCAGCGTGATCGCGCGGCGATCCTGGCCATGCAGGGCGAGTACGACGTGACGTTCGAGTTCATTGAAACCGTTGCCATTGCTCCGGGGTATGAACGCGCGGAGCCGAAACACACGCCAGCCCGCGAAGTGGTGGTCGTTGTCGAGGATACGGGCGACTTCATCATGCTCCAGCACCTGTTGATCGTGGGCAGCGACGACAATCCTTTCATCGTCAAGCACTGGCGCCAGGACTGGCGCTACGAGCCGGAGACTCTTCTGGCCTTCCAGGGGCATGACGAGTGGTCGATAGAGGCGGTGAGCGCCGCTGATCAGGCAGGCGCCTGGTCGCAGACGGTCTATCAGGTCGATGACAGCCCGCGCTACGCGGCGGTTGCGGAGTGGGACCACGCGCCCGAGGCCTCGACCTGGGAACCGCCGGTGTCCTGGCGTCCGCTGCCGCGCCGCGATGACACCACGCGCGATGATTATGACACCATCGCGGCTGTTAACAGGCATACGGTCACGCAATGGGGCTGGATCCACGAACAGGACAATTCAAAGATTGCCCTGCGCGATGGCACCGAGCGGGAGATTGTGCGCGAGCAGGGTGTGAACACCTACACCCGCACCGAACTGGCTTCGGCGCAGGCGGCTTATGACTACTGGGACGCTACCGCGGACTATTGGGCGCTGGTGCGTGGATATTTCGACGCGCTCGAGGCTGAAGACGCGGGCTATCGTTTCCACATCGATGATGATGCCGAGGGCAGCTTGCTCTACGGCCCGGTTCTGGATGCCGGTCAGCGCATCCTGTTTGGTCTTTCAGATACCGAGACGGCGTGGGAGGAAGCGCAGGTTTTCCTGAACAGCCAGGTTTCCGAGGTCGAGTAGTTACGAACACCTCCTCAACTTCTCTCCACTTGTCATCCCCGCCGAATGCCCCGCGAAAGCGGGGCGCAGAGCGGGGACCCATGGCGCTGTGGGTCCCGGATCTCCGCCCGGCTCAAGGCCGGGCCTGCGTCCGGGATGACAAGTGATGTGTGTTCAGGGTGGTTCGAGCGGCCTAAAGCCGCGAATACCGGCGTTTGGTCCAGTAGATCAAACCAATCGTGATCAGATAGATCGCCAGTCTGAGCAAGACGACCACGCCGCCGCGCTCATCCAGGCGCGAGAAGGCAAAATCGAAGGCGAAATCCGGTGGGACGCCTGTGGCCCAGCGATAGAAGAAGGGCGCGACGGCATCGGCCATGAAGGCGATGGCGGCCGCGGCCGGCCATTGTGGCCATTTGCGCATGATCAGCGCGGCGACCAGCGACAGAACGATAATCAGCCACCAGTCAAACGGTGTGAAGCCCTGCGACAGGCGATCATAAAACGTGTCATACATACGCGGTGCGCCCCCAAGCGCTGAACTTGCCCCAGGGCCAGTCTACGCGGCTTCCTTGCCTCTTGCGAGTGTTCCCGCCAAAGACTGGAGATCCTTGGCCGCCTCGCTCGCCGGAGAACGGACAGACAGGCAGGCCTGGGCCCGGATCGCAGCCGGGACCGCCTCGTCGCGGCGGATCACCCCGGCCAGGGTGGGTGTGAAGCTCAAAAAGGCCTCACAGGTTTTCTTGAATGCGCCGAAGGCCTCGTGGGCGGCCTGTCGCGTCGGGGCGTTGTTGACCACAACGAGCGGCGAGGCGCCGTCATCGTGCAGCCGCAGGGTCTTCACGAAGGCATAGGCATCGGTCAGCGAGGTCGGCTCGTCATTAATGACAATGATGACGTCGTCTGCGGTCAGGGCGAGACGAATGGTGGACTTGTCGGCCCCGGCCGCCAGATCGAGAACGGCGCGGTCATAGGACATCGCCAGGGCGGCGACGCCACTGGCCAGCTTGGTCAGGCTGGGTCCGGACAGATTGGCCAGCGCCCCGGAGCCGGAGCGGCCCGAAATCACATCGAAGCCGCCGCGTTCCTCGACGCCGCCCAGGGCCGGCGAAACCGCCTCGGCGAGGCTCGTCCGTCCATTGATGACGCTGGTAATGTCGGATGATGGCTGGAGGCCCAGCTGAACGTCGATATTGGCCATGCCCAGGTCGCCGTCCATCAAAAGCACGCGTTCATCCATTTGCGAGAGCGCGCGGGACATGCCGATAGCGAGGGTCGTCTTGCCAACCCCGCCCTTGCCGGACGCGATTGCGAGGATGCGGCCAGCGGCGCGTGACTGGGGTGCGGATGCAATCTTCATTACATGTCCTCCGCGTCAAAGGGGTTGAGCCGGTCTTCGATCAGTGCGCGCGCCAGGCGCAGCGGCGTTGCCGGTGCCAGCCCGCCGCCGATAAAGGGCGTTGAGGAAATCTGTGCAAAGGCCAGACCCGTTTCGCCGACGCCGAGGATTGCACCCATGCGACGCGCGCAGTCCAGCTTGACCGGGATGGCCCGGCTGGCGCCGATCGAGGCGAACAGGGACGCGGCGTCCTCGGCATCCTCGGCGGCCAGTCCGGCGTCGAAAATATAGACGATCTCGGCTTCGGCGCTGTCGGCAAAGGCAAGCGTCATGTCCAGGTCATCGAGCTCGAACGGATTGACGGCCGGGCTGTCGATCAGGACCGGGCCTTCAATCTCGGCCATGGCATCGGCCATCTCCCGCGGATCGTCTACAGCCCGGAACCCGGCCTGCATCTTCTCCGCCAGCGCACGCAGGCGCGCATCGGCACCGGCGCGCTCGCCATCACAGGAAATCAGCGTGGGTGACGCACCTGCAGCGACACAGCGCGCGGCGGTCTTGGCCAGGGTCGAGGTCTTGCCGACACCCGGTGTGCCGGCAAACAGGACCGGGTGTTCCGGGACGGCGGGCAGGGGCTGGAAGGTGTAGCGGCTCTCCATCGCATGGGCGAGGCGGGCAACGGATTGTCCATCGGCCAGGTCCTGCGCCGAGCGCATCAGCGCCTGGGCGGCGATGCCGGGCGCACGGTGATAGCCCAGGGCATGCAGGATGCGCTCCAGCTGGGCATCCTCATAGGCACCGCGTTCGATGTCGGATTGCTCGATCAGGCGTTCGCTGACCTCGCGCACCGGTTCGACCGGTTCATCGCGCACGGGCGCCTCGGTGGCGGCACGCACCTGCACACCGCCGTCCGGTCCATCGGATGTGGCGATGATAACAGCGTCGGGGCCCATTTCATGACGGACGTCTGACATGGCTTGAGTCAGAGTCTGGGCTGCAAAGGTCTTGAGGCGCATACGAGGTCGGACCAGTTAAATTGTTATCGTTAGCCGACGTGACCGAGGGTCTGCAGGCGCGCGCTCGGGTGAATTTCATTCTGCGACATCACGACCGTCTGAGGCCTGAATCGCTCAACCAGAGAACGCACATACGGACGAATCAGCGGGCTCGTCAGCAGTACTGGTACCTGACCCTGAGCTGATGCGGTTTCAAAAGAGTTTCTAACTGCAGCCACAAAATCATGAAGTTTGGAGGGTGCCAGAGCGAGCTGTTT
>JAYZXG010000043.1:0-6437 GCA_036141435.1 Pseudomonadota bacterium
GCGCATGGCTTCCTGTCGCTGTCTTTGCTGTCGCCCATGGCGATGGATCTGGGCTTCTCGCTCGAAGGCATCGCAATGGGAATCAATTACGGCTTCGAGAAAGTCCGTTTCCTTCAGCCCGTCCGATCGGGCAGCAAGGTCCGCGGTCGTTTCGTGCTGGACAATGCGGTCGAGCGTCAGCCGGGCCAGTGGATGTTGACCTACGGCGTGACCGTTGAAATCGAAGGGCAAGACAAGCCGGCGCTGATCGCCCAGTGGCTGACCCTTCAGATCGTCTCCTAAGACAGAAAGTTCCTCCCCATGAGCGATATTCGATTTGATGGCCGCGTCGCCATTGTCACCGGTGCGGGCCATGGCCTGGGCCGTTCGCACGCCAAGCTGCTCGCCGCGCGCGGGGCCCGGGTCATGGTCAATGACCTCGGTGGTTCCGTGGATGGCACCGGTGCCGGTTCCGCGGCCGAGGACGTGGCCCAGGAAATTCGCGAGGCCGGCGGGCAGGCCCTGTCTCACCGCGCCAATGTAACCAAGCCCGACGAAGTCGAGGACATGGTCAAGCAAGCCGTCGGCGAATGGGGCCAGGTGGATATCCTGGTCAACAATGCCGGCATTCTGCGTGACAAGAGCTTTGCCAAGATGACCGTTGAGGACTTCCAGATGGTGGTCGATGTCCACCTGATGGGATCCATGGTCTGCACCAAGGCTGTTTGGGAGCTGATGCGCGAGGCGGGTTACGGGCGTATCGCCATGACCTCATCGTCCTCGGGCATTTACGGCAATTTCGGCCAGTCCAATTATGGTGCGGCCAAAATGGGCCTGGTGGGCTTCATGAATGTGCTGCACCTGGAAGGCGCCAAGTACAATATCCGCGTCAATTCTCTGGCTCCGGTCGCGGCGACGCGCATGACCGAGAACCTGATGCCGCCCGCAGCGCTCGATCTGCTGACCCCGGAAGCGGTGTCTGCAGGGCTGGCTTATCTGGTGAGTGAGGATGCACCGTCTCGTGTCGTTCTTGCAGCCGGAGCCGGCGGTTACGCGGCCTCGAAAATCTACGAAACCGATGGCATCTACCTGCCGCCGGACCAGCAGACACCAGAGCATATCGCTGCAAATTTTGACGCGATCCTCGACACGGGCGCCCAGAAGGAGTTCCAGCAGGGCGGCGAGCAGGGCGTGAAGTTCCTGGGCAAGGCTGCTGCCGCACTGGGCGTCAAGCTGGGCTGATCCATGCATCTCTTTGATGAAGCCACCCAGCTAGAGGCGCGCAGGCGGGAAGAGGGGGCAGCCTCCTTCACGGGCGCGGCGCATCCGGGGTTTCGCAATATGATCGGCCCCTATGGCGGCTGGTCAGCGGCGATCTCGGCAAAGAGCATTCTCGAGGCCGCCGAGCCGGGCCTGCAGCTCGTCTCGCTGACGACGGATTTCCTGCTGGGGATCAATGAGGGGCCGGTCACGCTGGACGTGCGGTGTGATCGGGCCGGGCGCAATACCCAGTTCTGGACGTCGACGCTGACGGCAGACGGAGCCGGGACGCCCGCCAACAAGGCGATGGGAATTCTCGCCAAACCGCGGGAAACGGTAACATGGCTCGAGGGCGAGCGGCCGGACGCGCCGCCGCCGGAAGACTGTGACCGCTTCCCCCTTCCCATGGAATGGACCAAGACGGTTGAGATGCGAGCGGCTGGCAATCCGCCATTCCAGGGCAGCAAGGACACTCGGTCTTCCGCCTGGGTGCGGCTGGATCCGGACCGGCCGCTGGATGCAGTCGGCCTGGTCGCGCTGGCCGATACGCCGACGCCGCGTCTGTTCTACATCACCAACAAGCCCGACATGATCGCGACGGTCTCGATGACGGTCTATCTGCACGCCACCGCCGAGGATTATGCCGCGGTTGGGACCGACTACATGCTGGTCGAGGCGACGGGTGCGCGTGGCGGCAACGGGTTTTTCGATCAACATGCCCGGATGTGGAGCCGGGATGGTCGCCTGATGGCGACGACACAGCAAATCGTGAATTACAGAAGCAAGGGTTAGAGGAGACAGACATGCGTGAGGCAGTGATTGTATCAACAGCGCGGACACCGATCGGCAAGGCTTATCGGGGCGCATTCAACGACACCTCTGGTCCGGCCCTGGGCGGTCATGCCATCAAGCACGCGGTCGAGCGTGCCGGCGTGGATCCGGCCGAGATTGATGATGTGATCATGGGCTGCGCGATGCAGCAGGGCTCGACCGGCCGCAATCCGGGGCGCAACTGCGCCATCCGTGCCGGTCTGCCAACCTCCGTCTCCGGCATGTCGATGGACCGCCAATGCGCGTCGGGCATGATGGCGATCGCGACGGCGGCCAAGCAGATCATCTCCGACGGCATGACGGTCACGGTTGGCGGGGGGCTGGAAAGCATCTCCCTGGTCCAGAATGACAAGATGAACAATTTCCGCGCCGCGGACGAATGGACGCTGGAGCATCAGCCGGCGCTCTACATGTCCATGCTGGAAACGGCGGAAATCGTGGCGGATCGCTACGGCGTTTCCCGCGAAGCGCAGGACGAATACGCTGCCCAGTCGCAGGACCGTACGCATGCTGCGCAACAAGCGGGCAAGTTCGACGACGAAATTGTTCCGCTGCCGTCCGTCATGAAATTCTTCAACAAGGAAACCAAGGAAGTTTCCGATGTCGAAGTGACGCTGGAAAAGGACGAGGGCAATCGCCCGGGGACCTCGGCGGAAAACCTCGCCGGCCTCAACCCGGTGTTCAAGGATGGCCAGGTGATCAAGGAGGGCCGCTTCATTACGGCCGGCAATGCGTCCCAGCTTTCAGACGGCGCATCCGCGTCCGTCTTGATGGAGGCCCGCGAAGCCGAGCGCCGCGGTCTTGAGCCGCTGGGCATCTATCGTGGCATGGCCGCGGCCGGTCTTGACCCGGACGAGATGGGAATTGGCCCCATTCATGCCGTTCCGAAACTGCTGAAGGCCAACGGGCTGACGATGGACGATATTGGTCTGTGGGAACTCAACGAGGCTTTCGCTGTCCAGGTGCTGCACTGTCGTGACACGCTGGGCATTCCCAATGAGAACCTCAATGTGAACGGCGGCGCGATCTCGGTCGGCCACCCCTACGGAATGTCGGGCGCACGCCTGGTCGGTCACGCGCTGATCGAGGGCAAGCGCCGCGGCGTGAAATACGTCGTGGTCACCATGTGTGTCGGTGGTGGCATGGGTGCTGCCGGTCTGTTCGAAGTTGCGTGAGGGCACGATCATGAAAGCACTTTATTGTCGTGAATTCGGACCGGAAGCTAATCTGAAGGTTGAAGAGATAGACGACCCGGCGGTGCCGGCAAATCACGCCCTGATTGACGTCAAGGCGGCCGGTCTGAACTTTCCCGACCTGCTGTGCGTGCGGGGAGAATACCAGTTCAAGCCGCCGTTGCCTTTCGTTCCGGGTGGAGAGGGCGCGGGTGTCATCTCCGAGCTCGGCGAAGGCGTCGAGGGTTTTGAGGTCGGCGATCGGGTCTGTTTCAACGGTTTGACGGGGGCGTTCGCGTCGAAGGTGGCGTCGCCAGCAGGGACTTTCGTCAAGATTCCCGACAGCATGTCCTTTGAGGAAGCGGCCGGTCTGACAGTGGTCTACGCCACATCCTACTATGCGTTGAAGCAGCGAGCCAATCTTCAGCCCGGTGAGACCGTGCTTGTGCTTGGCGCAGCCGGTGGCGTGGGTCTGGCCACGGTTGAACTCGCCAAGGCGATGGGCGCCAAGGTCATCGCTGCGGCGTCGACGGACGAGAAACTGGCCGTCGCGAAAGAGCATGGCGCGGATGAGGGCATCAATTACTCAACCGAGGACCTGAAAGCGAGGACCAAGGAGCTTACCGGCGGACAGGGCGTCGATGTCATCTATGACCCGGTCGGTGGCGAACTCGCCGAGACGGCGTTCCGGGCGATCGGTTGGGAAGGTCGCCATCTGGTGATCGGGTTCGCCTCCGGGCCAATCCCGAAGCTCCCGCTCAATCTGCCTCTGCTGAAGGGGGCATCTGCGGTGGGTGTGTTCTGGGGCGCCTGGGCCATGCGCGATCCCAAGGGGCATTATCAGAACATGTCCGAGCTGTTTGATTTCTTCGAAACGGGAAAGATCAAGCCGCACGTGGCCGCCCAGTATTCCCTGGATGACTTCCTGCCCGCGTTTGCAGAGCTTTCCGAGCGCCGCGCCATCGGCAAGGTCGTCCTCAAGCCCTGATCAGGGTCTCTGGGGACACTGTTGAGTAGATCGCCGCGCCCACGGGGTGCGGCGATTTTTTATTGGCGGGTTCGTGAGTTGCCTCAGACATTTGCCGCACTATCCTGAAAGGCAGAATTTGGGGAGCAAGAAATGATCAAGTCCATCAGTCTACTGTCTGGCCTGGCCTTGCTGGCATCGCCGGCATCCGCACAACATGCGCCGCCGTCGGAAGTGCTGGCAATCCACGACTATGTCGCAGCCGTCTCGGCCGATCGGATCGAGTCGGACATCCGCACATTGGCCGAGTTTGGGACCCGTCACACCTTGTCGGAGACCGAAAGCGATACGCGTGGCATTGGTGCAGCGCGTCGCTGGATCTTCGAGGAATTCGAACGCATCTCCGCGGACTGTGGCGGGTGTCTTGAGGTGATCTACGTGTCCGGTACGACCTTCGGGCAGCCGCGCATCCCCGAGCCGACGGAAATCGTCAATGTGATCGCAATCCAGCGCGGGCGCCTGGACCCGGATCGCATGGTCATGATGTCCGGTGATATCGACAGCCGGGTCACCGATCCGCTGGACGGGACGTCGGACAGCCCCGGAGCCAACGACAACGCATCCGGCATGGCGGGCGTGATCGAGGCTGCGCGCGTCCTGTCGCAGCACGAGTTTGATGGCACGATTGTCTATGCGGGCCTGTCCGGTGAAGAGCAGGGGCTGTTCGGTGGCGGCATCGTCGCCTCGCACGCGCTGGACAATGGTTGGCGGATCAAGGCCGTGCTGAACAATGACATGATCGGCAATATCTCCGGTATCAACGGCGTCACCAACAACACCACAGCGCGGGTCTTCTCGGAAGGCACCCGCGCCACCGAAACCCCGGAAGAGGCGCGTCTGCGCCGTTTCACGGGCGGTGAGGTGGACAGCCCGTCCCGCAATCTTGCGCGGATGGTTGACCGTACGGCGGACCAGTACATCCCGAACCTCGATGTCATGATGGTGTATCGTCTCGATCGTTTCCGCCGGGGCGGCCACCACCGCCCGTTCAACGAGGCCGGAATGCCGGGTGTTCGGATCATGGAGACGAACGAACACTATGATCGTCAGCACCAGGATCTGCGCACCGAGAACGGCCGCGAGTTCGGGGACACGATTGACGGGGTGGACTTCGATTTTGCCGCGAAACTGACGGCGTTGAACATCGCTGTCATGGCCCAGATCGCGGGTGCTCCGCCAATCCCGGCCAATGTCCAGGTCGAAGGGGCTGTGCAGCCGTCAACGACGCTGCGCTGGGACGTGGCCGAGGGCCGGGCTGCCGATAATCTCGCGGGCTATCGCGTGCACTGGCGTCTCACCGATGCGCCGCAATGGACCTATAGCCGTTTTGTCGGTGTGACCGGTGAGTACACGCTCGAGAATATCGTGATCGACAACTATTATTTCGGGGTCTCGGCGGTCGCGCTGGACGGTTCCGAAACACCGGTTGTCTTCCCCGGTCCTGCGGGATCCTTTGGCGAATAGTCTGAAAAGACCGAATTAAAAAAAAGCCGCAGACTTCGGTCTGCGGCTTTTTCTTTTGGATCGGTGTTTGATCACCCCTCGCGCGGGACGATCGTATAGGTGACCGTTTCGCCCGTGGCGGCATTGGTGCCTTGCCAGGTGTCACCGAGCGCGACCCCGTCCTGCAGCGGCGCGCAGCCGCTTTCTCCGGTCGAGCGGACAACGCAAATCTCGGAGCCCTGCACCTGCCAGGTGCCGCTGATACCGATATTGGTCGTGTAAGTGCCGTCTGGATTGAAATAGGTGACATACGTGCCCTGAGAGCTGGAAATTTGCAGGGCGTTTTCAAGCAGGGCGCTGGCATCGGCCTGGACGAGCGCTGCGGTCATCGCAAGTGTGGTCAAAATCATGGTGTTCTCCCCTGTGTCGCATGGCGAGTTGAAAGGTTGATTTCAATTTGCCGCCGGGCCACCGCACAGGCGGGCCAGCGTATGCGCCCGCGCCAATGTAACCAGCGCACTCGCCCGAAACAATATGCAGCGGGACGAAACTCGCGTTTCAGGGGAAAGAAAAAGGCCGGATCGCACTGCGTCCGGCCTCTGTTCTTTCAGATATTGAAACGTGCGCTAGCCCGTTTCCAGCATGTTGCTGTCATCATTTTCGCGCATGCCCAGGAAATGGTGGGTCACCTCGTCACCGCTCTCATTGGCGACGGCAACCGGCGA
>JAYZXG010000044.1:0-7068 GCA_036141435.1 Pseudomonadota bacterium
CACGCGAACCGGAGATCGGCGATCTCGCGGACTGCCTGACCGCGATGGGCGCGCTCGTTGAAGGGGCCGGTACCAGCACGATTCGAATCCAGGGACGCGAGACCCTCAATGGCGTTCGCCACCAGGTGGTCGCCGACCGGATTGAAACCGCAACCTACGCACTGGCGGTGGCCGCGGCGGGGGGCGATGTGGAGCTGGAAGGCGCGCGCTGGGAACACAACAAGGTTCTTTGGCGTGCGATGAGTGATGCCGGCGTCACCGTTGAACCGTCCGACCAGGGCGTGCGAGTCGCGCGCAATGGCTCGCAGATCATCGGCACCGACATCGAGACGCAGCCTTATCCGGGGTTCCCCACGGATGCGCAGGCGCAGTTCATGGCCGTGATGACCCTGGCTGAAGGCACGTCCGTCATCCGCGAAACGATTTTCGAGAACCGTTTCATGCACGCGCCCGAGCTGACACGCCTGGGGGCGGACATCGCGGTGCATGGCAATGAGGCGATTGTGCGCGGTGTGAAGCAGCTCAAGGGTGCGCCGGTCATGGCGACGGACCTGCGGGCAAGTGTCTCACTCGTCATCGCCGGACTTGCGGCGGAAGGTGAAACCGTGGTCAACCGGGTCTACCACCTTGATCGCGGATTCGAGCGCCTGGAGCAAAAGCTCTCCAATTGTGGCGCGCAGATCCGCCGGGAATCCGAATAGGAGCCGTCCTTGCCCCGGCTTGCAAAGCCTCTGAGACTGTCCGCGCTCGACGAAAACGATCTTCAGACGATCAGCGCGACGCTGCAGGATGCCGTTGCACAGCTGGGCGATTTCGAGTTCTCCAGATCCGCGCGCACCTTCACCCTGGCGCTCAACCGCTTTCGCTGGGAAGGCGGCGGGCGCAATGAGCGGGTGCGAACCGGCTTGCAATTCGCCCGCGTGCTTTCGGCCAGGGCCCACAAGCTGCGCCAGGGCGCCGACGAGGCGGTCGTCAACCTGCTGTCGATCGGCTTCGAGACTGCCGATGCGCCGTCCGGCGATATTGTCCTTGTTTTTTCCGGTGGTGGAGAATTGCGGCTCAGTGTTGAATGCGTGGAAGCGGTGATGGTCGACATTTCCGCGCCCTGGCCGGCGTCCAGCCGCCCGGAACACGAGGCGGAGTGATCATGAGCGAACATCGCATCATTCGCATTGACCTGGAGGCCGCCAGCCTTGGGCCGGGCGATGTCAATGCTGACCACGAGCGCCGGGTGGCCATCGCGGACCTGCTTGAAAGCAATCATTTCCGTCCCGAAGCGGAGGGGCAGGGGCCCTACGCGCTGCGCCTGGCCATCGAGGATGACCGACTGGTCTTTGATGTGCGCCAGGAAGACGAAACCCCGGTGCATGCCTTTGTCTTCGCGCTGGGGCCGCTGCGCCGGATCATCAAGGACTATTTCCTGATCTGCGAAAGCTATTACGAGGCGGTACGGGACGCGCCGCTGGCCCAGATCGAGGCCATCGATATGGGCCGTCGTGGCGTGCACAATGAAGGCTCCAGCCTGCTGCGCGACCGCCTGACCGGCAAGATCGAGGTGGATTTTGACACCTCCCGTCGCCTGTTCACCCTGATCTGCGCCCTGCACCGCCGGGTCACGACATGAGCGCGCCCTCAGTCCTGTTCGTCTGTGGCCGCAATGCCATACGCTCGCCCATGGGCGAAGCGCTGTGGCGGCTGGAATACGGTGAGCGTGCGCAGGCTCGCTCCTGCGGGGTGATTCCCGCCGCATTTGTGGACGGCTACACCCTCTCGGTCATGGAAGAGCTGGCGTGCGACCTGTCGGAGTTCTCGCCCATCGCACTGAGCGGCGTAGGCGAACCGGCTGCGGATTTTGTCGTCTCCCTGTCGACCGCTGCGGACCGGACTGCGCGGGAGTATGCGGAGCGCACGGGCGCAACCTTCCTGGCCTGGCCGATCCCGGATCCCAGTGAAACGCCGGGCGACCGGGAGGCCAAGCTGGCCGCCTATCGCGAGACCCGGGACGAGATCCGCAAGCGTATCCGCAGCTGGGATCAAGCCTAAATGTCGTGCGAGGCCTCGACTTTGTCTGCCGACCGGGACTATATAGCGCCGCTCAGGCCGACGGCAGGTCTGAGAATCCAACGATTGAAACCATGAAAGTGGAGCCGCATGGCGAAAGAAGAGTTATTGGAGTTCCCCGGTGAGGTGACGGAATTGCTTCCGAACGCAACCTTCCGCGTGAAACTTGAAAACGATCACGAGATTATTGCTCACACCGCTGGCAAGATGCGCAAGAACCGCATCCGTGTCCTGGCGGGCGACAAGGTTCTGGTCGAGATGACGCCCTACGACCTGACCAAGGGCCGTATCACCTATCGCTTCAAATAAGCCGGACAGCGTGGACCCGCGATGACGATTGCCGCGAGCCGACCACGCTTGATTCTGGCCAGCGCGTCGCCAAGGCGCCGCGATCTGTTGCGTCAGGCCGGTCTTGAGCCTGACCGTATCGAACCGACCCATATTGATGAGAGCGAAATCCCCGGTGAACTGCCGGGGCCGCTCGCCCTGCGCCTGGCGCAGGAGAAGGCCGCCGCCCATGCCGGTGCCGCCGATGGCTTTGTGCTGGCCGCGGATACCGTGGTCGGGGTCGGACGCCGGATCCTGCCCAAGACGGAGACCGAGGACGAGGCGCGTCATTGCCTTGAACTGATGTCCGGGCGCAGTCACCGGGTTTACACAGGCATCGCCGTCAAGGCCCCGGACGGGCAGCTGACCTCTCGCCTGGTCGAGACCCGGGTCAAGTTCAAGCGTCTGAGCGAGCCGGAAATCCTGGCCTATCTCGCGTCGCGGGAGTGGCAGGGCAAGGCTGGCGGATATGCCATCCAGGGCATGGCGGGCGGCTATATCATCAATCTGATCGGCTCGTTCACCGGTGTGGTGGGCCTGCCGCTCTATGAAACCATCAATCTACTGACCGGCGCCGGTTTTCCCGCACTGACGCGCCAGGGCGAGGTCGAGAGCGTATGAACCGCACGATCCTGATCGAGGAAAATATCGGCGAGACCCGGGCGGCGGTGGTCGAGAATGGCCGCATTGTCGAGCTCCACCTGGAACGCTGGAGCGAGCAGAATGGGCGCGCTGTCGAGGGCGAGGTCTATCGCGGTCGGGTGCGCAAGGTCGAGATGGCGCTCAATGCCGCCTTCGTGGACCTGGGCGTCGGCGAAGAGGGCTTCCTGCCGTTTGGCAAGTCCGGGCGCCCCAAGGGCATGCATGAAGGCGCTGCGGTCAAGGTTCGCATCGCGCGGGAGGCCTATGACGAGAAGGGGCCCAATCTCGCTCTCATCGCCCTGGAAGACGGCGCCGCGCCGGAATGTCTGGAGCCTGCTCCCATACTCGCCCAGCGCCTCGTGCGTGCCTTTGGCGATGCCGAAGCCGTCTGGGCTGACGAAAGCGAGCTCGATCTGGACGAGGCTTTTGACGAGGCCCTGTCTCCCTCTGTGGCCATTCCCGGAGGCGGATCGCTCTATATCGAGCAGACGCGGGCCCTGGTGGCGATCGACGTAGACGCTGATGGCCGCAAGGCGCAGGGCAATGCCGCCAAGCTGAGCCAGCAACTGAACATGTCCGCTGCCAAGGAAGCGGCGCGCCAGGTGCGCCTGCGCGGTCTGGGTGGCCTCGTCGCCATTGATTTCGTGCACATGCGGGCCCAGCCGGATCGCAAGGCCACTGAACAGGCTCTGCGCCAGGCGTTTCGCCGCGACCGGGCCAAGGTCGATGTGGCGCCGCTGTCCCAGTTCTGCATTGGCGAGCTTGCCCGACAGCGTCGTGGTCGTTCGCTCGCCGAGTTGATCCTGGACAAGCGGGGAGAGCCCACCGTCGAGACTGAAGCGCTGCGGGCGCTGCGCGAGGCTGTCGTCGCGTTGTCGCATTCGCGCAAGGCCTCGGTGACGGTCAAGGCTGGCGAGGCCGTGTTTGCCTGGCTCGAGGGTGATCAGATTGGCTGGCGCGAAGCCTGGGCTGAACGCCTGGGACCATTACCCGTCGTGCAACGCGATGATGCAGCCGCGCCTCGCGCTTTTTCCGTGCGCGCGGACTAGGAGAACGCTGATGAAATGTCCCATCTGTCGCCAGCCGGCTGACCCGGAATTCAAGCCTTTCTGCTCCAAGCGTTGTGCCGACGTGGACCTGGGTCACTGGGTGTCGGGAAATTACGCCATACCGGGCGAACCTGCCGATCAGGCGGACGAGACCCCGTACAACAATCGCAATGAAGAATAGGCATTAACTGCAATTGGCTGCATCTGACCGCTTTGAAGCGTGGACAGGCGCAAATCATCGCCGTATAAACCGCGCTCTCCGGCGGTCTTGGCCGCAGCGGAAACAGTGCCTGGGTAGCTCAGTTGGTAGAGCAGCGGATTGAAAATCCGCGTGTCGGTGGTTCGAATCCGCCCCTAGGCACCATTCCTCCCACCTTCATTCGTTAAACTCACCGCGCGACTCTTTCGTGCCGATCCTGTGGCGTGCAATTGAACTGCGCTGGCGTGGCATTACCCCCTCGACGCCTGCGAGCGAAGCGGCTAAACAGCTCAGCCCGGCGCGGGTATAGCACAATGGTAGTGCAGCAGCCTTCCAAGCTGAGGATGCGGGTTCGATTCCCGCTACCCGCTCCAATTTCCCGAAAACATGAGCAGAGTTCCCGGACCGGGTCCGGAAGCCGCGTTGTGCGCCCTAGGCCGGCAGCACATCGAACGGTGCCGTCACGCGGGTGGCACCGCTCTCGATCGGCTCGGTGCCGTGCCACATGTAGGAGGGGAAGAGCACCAGGCTGCCCGGCTTGGGGCAGACCCACTTTTCCGCGGGCAGGGGCATGGGTGTGGTAAAGCTGGGCTCGCCGAACTTGATCCAGCCTGCGCGGTTTTCATCGTGCTCGATGCCGTCAGGCACCTCGACATAATAGGCCGAGCTGATCCAGCCTTCCGGATGCACGTGATTGACGTGAAAGCCGCCGCTGGCAAGGCGTACCGACCAAGACCCCTTGAGTGAGAACCGGCCGGTATTGCGCGCCGTCAGCGGGTGGTCCGGATCGGCGCCGATCGCCTCCATATAGGCGCGGATGGGCTTTTCCAGCGCCTGGAAGTAGCTGCGGATGACCGGCGAGGCCTCATGCAGCAAATCGCGCGGGGTCTGGTTCCCGAGGCGCAGTGACTGGTCAAGCGGGTGCGCCTTGTAGACACGCAACGCGTCCAGCTCGGCGGCCAGCGCCGAATTGAAGTCGGCCATCGAAGCATAGCCCTCGGGCGCCTCGAGCTGATGCGGGATGACAAAACGCTCCATGTCATAAAGGCGCTCATAGGCCTCGGTCTGCCCCAGCATGCGCCACGCCGTGGCCTGGTAGGCAATCAGGTCCTGGGCCAGGGGCGCAAGGCGCTGTGCGGCCTCGATCTCGGCCAGCGCGTCCTGCGCATCGCCTCGCATTAGCAATGGGACGATCAGATTGGTGCGAACGCCATAACTGTCCGGCGTGTCTGCGATGGCACGTCTCGCACGTTCGACGGCGATATCGAGCGCGCCGGTTTCCTGGGCAAGCAAAGCCCCGAGCGATTGCGCTCCGGGCGCGGCCTGCTGGTCTGGTGCAAGCGCGTCGAACAGCGCAGCTGCGCGGTCCACCCGACCGCTCTGGCGTGTCAGGTCAACCGCGATGAGGCCAAGCTGCGGGTCCTGGCTGGCCAACGCTTCCTCCAGCAACGCATCGAAGGCAGCGGTGTCGCCCTGCATCCAGTAGACCGAGGCGAGATTGCGAAGCGCGTGGGCGCTGGACTGGGTCGTCCAGCTGTGGGCCATGTGTGCGGCGCCGGCTTCGATATTCCCTTCTTCCACGTGCACGCGGCCGCGCAGATAACGCAGGGCGGCATTGTTGACACCCGCGTCGGCCAGGGCGTCGAGAATCTCGACAGTTTCCGCCGTCCGTCCGAGTTCCAACAGGACACCGGCTCGGTTTTGCCAGGTTGCCGGATCCGTCGCCCCCAGGGCGGCGGCCTGATCGAAGGCGCTCAACGCCTCCTCGAAGCGGGCCTGGCTCTTGAGTGCCGCCCCAAGCGCGGCCCAACCGGCTCCGGAATTGCCCTGGAGCTGGATGATCTTGCGCGCCAGTGTCTCGGCTTCTGCCGCACCGGACGTCGACTGGGCGAGATGATGGGCCAGGTTCAGCAGGGCCGGAATGAAGCCGGGCACAGCCTTCAGCGCGCTGCGATAGGAGGCTTCAGCGTCCTCGGTATGACCGAGTCGGGTTTCCACGATGCCCAGCGTATTGAGGATTTCCGCATGTGTCGGCGCCAGCCGGGCCGCCTGCCGCAGCCATGCCGCGGCCTGCTCGAAATCTCCTGCTGCCTTTTCAATCACGCCGCCCAGGTGCAGGGCGTTGGCATCCGGGCTGGCGTGGATACACGCACGAATCTGTTGCCGGGCCTGCTCCATATTGCCGGTCTGATAGGACTGATATGCGGCTTGCAGGCTGGGTGATGAGGACATGGAGAACGGGGCTCGATTGCTGGACCGGTCCGCAGCCTCGGACATTTCACACGGAGGTCAAGATGCTACAGCGGCGCAGCCTCCCGCTGGCCGGGCATCGGGTGTCGGAAGAGTTGCGCGCCTAATCCGTTGAAGCCTTGTCTGCATTCGGACTTGCCTAGCAGGGCAATCCTTGTGTATCAGGCCGCACCATAACCGGATGCATCCGCATCCAAGTTCACGCAACTCAAGTCGATCGGCCATTCGTCTCCAGATCGGCATCTAATGAGGTAAAGATCGATGGCGAAGGAAAAGTTTGAGCGCACAAAGCCGCACGCGAACATTGGTACGATTGGTCACGTTGACCATGGCAAGACCACGCTGACGGCTGCTATCACGATGGTTCTGGCTGAGGCTTCCGGTGGTGAAGCCAAGGGTTATGACGAGATCGACAGCGCGCCGGAAGAGAAGGCACGTGGTATCACGATTTCCACGGCACACGTTGAGTACGAGACGGAAAACCGTCACTACGCTCACGTTGATTGCCCGGGCCACGCTGACTACGTGAAGAACATGATC
>JAYZXG010000045.1:0-2651 GCA_036141435.1 Pseudomonadota bacterium
CTGGATGGAGACGGAGGCGGGCCGCCAGGTCGTCTCCCAGACCCTGGAAGGGGGCCAGATCGGCGAGGCCGATGCGGATTACGCCATGTACCGCTTCGACCTTGCTGCTCCGATGCAGCCGGGCGAAAGCCGCACGCTGGACTTCGAGGTTGCCTTCAACAACCCCGGTTTCCGCAATGGCGGCAATGTCAGCTCGGTCAATTACAACGGCACCTTCTTCAACAACAGCGAAGCGATGCCGGGCATTGGCGTCAATCAGCAGCTCTTCCTGCAAGACCGCCAGCAACGCCGGCGGGAGGGTTTCGACCCGCTGCCGCGCGCCAATGATCTGGAGGATGAGGAGCACTACCACGAGAGTGCGTATTTCGGCTCGGACTCACATTATGTGAGCTTCCGGACGATCGTCTCGACCTCTGCCGATCAGATCGTTGTCGCCCCGGGTTATCTGGAGCGGGAATGGGTTGAGGGTGATCGCCGCTATTTCGAGTATGTGATGGATCGCCCGATCCTGAACTTCTACGCGTGGCTGTCGGCCCGTTACGAAGTGGCGGAGCGTGAGAGCAATGGTGTCCTGCACCAGGTCTTCCACCACCCCGAGCATGACTGGAATGTCGAGCGCATGCTGGAGGCTTCGGAGGACTCGATCAATTACTTCTCCGAGCATTTCAGCCCGTACCAGTACCGCCAGTACCGCATCCTGGAATTCCCGATGTATTTCGGCACGTTCGCCCAGGCTTTCCCGAACACGATCCCGTTCTCGGAAGGCATCGGCTTCATTGCTGACCTGCGGGATGAGGAGGATATCGACTATGTCTACTACGTGACCGCTCACGAGGCGGCTCACCAGTGGTGGGCGCACCAGATCATGCCGGCCAATGTCCAGGGCGGTACGATGCTGGTGGAGACCTTCGCGCAATATTCCGCGCTGATGCTGATGCGTCAGGAGTATGGCGAAGACCACATGCGTCGTTTCCTCAAGTTCGAGCTGGACAACTATCTCGGTTCCCGTGGATCCGAGGCGGTCGAGGAGCAGCCGCTCTATCGGGTGGAAAACCAGCAATACATTCACTACCGCAAGGGTTCCGTGATCATGTATGCGCTGCAGGACTATGTCGGTGAGGAAGCGGTCAATCGTGCCATGTCACGCCTGATCGACGAGCTGGCCTATTCCACCAACCCGTATCCGACCACACTCGACTTCCTGCGCATCATGCGTGAGGAGGCTGGCGAGGAATACGACCAGATCATCACGGACTTCTTTGAGCGGATTGTCCTGTTCGACCTGCAGGTCACGGATGCGACGGCGACCGAGCGGTCGGATGGCCGCTGGGATGTTGTTGTCGAGGTCGAGGCGCACAAGTACGAGGCTGATGGCGAAGGCCAGCAGACCGAGGAAGCGATCGATTACATGATCGATATCGGCGTCTTCTCGCAGAGCCTGGACGATACCTTCGAGGGATCGGATCACGTGCTCTACATGCAAAAACACCGCGTGAACGAGAACACGATGCGCTTTGAGTTCATCGTGGATGAGCGTCCCGAGTATGTTGGCATCGACCCTTACAACAAGCTGGTCGACCGCAATTCCGACGACAACCTGTCTCGCGTGACGATCCAGTAACGGATCTTCATCGTGACGCGGAAGAGGGAGCAGGCCCGGGTCTGCTCCCTTTTTCTATGACTGCGGGGCTTTGAGGGCCGATGGGCCTTTACGGTTGAGGGGGCTGCGCGGACGGCTCCGGCGCTTCCTCGTCCGGCACAAGGTCATCCCAGTCCAGTGCCTTGAAGGCCTCCCAGCCTTGCTCGACCGCCAGGCGCGGCTGGTCCAGCCCGGCCAGCTGCATGCGCTCGGTCCAGATACCAACAGTGAGACGGATTGTTTCCACGCCCCAGCTGGGCGGGTTGGCCGCGGCCCAGCGTTCCAGGGATTGCGGGTTCAGGATGGCAACCAGGGCCACGAAACCGATCATACCATGGCTCAGCCACAGCAGGCCACGATGTTGCTGGAGCGGTGTATCCTCAGCCTCGAAGAGGCGGTCGCGATGGGGATCGTCCTGCATGTCAGCCCTCTAGAACTGGAAGTAGATGAAGGGTGCGATGCCCGGTGCCCGCAGCGCATCAATCAGGGTGAAGGCGAGTGCCGCCAGCACGGCAATGGCCGGCGAGCGGAGACGGGCCAGCCATCGGGCAGCGGTTTCAATCCCGCGGGGTGGCAAGGCGTGCATCATCAGACCGAAGACGACGAGAGCGCCAAGGGCAGGTGTCAGCAACGCGATGGGCGTGGCCAGCGACTGCCAGTCGGTCAGGTAGAGCCATGCGGTCGCAAAGTCGGGCGCGCGGAACAGGACCCAGGCCAGGCACACGCCGTGGAAGGTGATGAAGAGGCTGACCAGGCCGCGCCCTGACCGGGCCAGTCCGAGCATTCGCTCAACCGCCAGGGCCAGTCCGTGCAGGAAGCCCCACGCCAGGAATGTCCAGGCGGCGCCATGCCATAACCCACCCAGCAACATGGTGATCATCAGATTGCGCTGGGTTGCAACTTCCCCGCCGCGCGAGCCACCGAGTGGCTTGTAAAGATAGTCGCGTAGCCAGGTCGACAGGGAGATATGCCAGCGGCGCCAGAACTCCTGGAAGGATCTGGCCCGATAAGG
>JAYZXG010000046.1:0-8082 GCA_036141435.1 Pseudomonadota bacterium
AGTTCGAGGACGCAATCGAACTGCTGCGCGAGAAAATCTATCTCCACCAGGGCAATCCGGATCTGTGGAACTCGCTTGGCACGGTGCTGGCAGAATCCGGCGACCCGGTCGGTTCCGTCCCCTTCTATACGGAAGCCCTTCGCCTGAATCCGGACTTCGCCCGTGCACACAACAACCTGGCCAATGTGTTCGAGCTTACCGGCGAACCGGACAAGGCGGTCGAGCATTTTGAAGAGGCGCTGCGCAACCCGCAGGACAAGATCGATCGCGCCACCATGCGCCACGGCCATTCCATGGCACTGCTGGCCGCGGGGCGGCTCGCCGAGGGCTGGAAAGCCCAGCAGGTCCGCCTTGATCCGGACAACACCCAGGCCACCCTCTTCGTGATGAAATGCCCGCGCTGGGAAAGCCTCGACCTGGACGAGTTGAAGGGCAAGACCGTGACCATCGTCGGCGAACAGGGGCTGGGTGATGAAATCCTCTTTCTCAACGCCGGCCATGAATTGCTCGAACGCATTGGCCCTGACGGTGAGCTGCGCATCGCCTGCGAAAAACGCCTGATCCCGCTGATCGCGCGCTCATTTCCGACCGCCCGGGTGGATCATCACGTGTCCACGGTGCTGGAGGGGCGCAATGTCCGGGCCGGCAACGGCTTGGATGTAGACGCCGACCTCTGGGCGCCGATGGGAGACCCGCTGGGGGCCCTTCGCCCGGACGTGGAGAGCTTTCCCGACACGCCGGCCTTCATGGTTCCTGACGCGTCACGGGTTGCCGAATTCAAGGCCGAGCTCGACGCGCTGGGCCCCGAGATAAAGGTCGGCATCCTGTGGAAGTCGCTGAAAATGAACGCGTCTCGTGCGCGCTTTTTCTCACCGCTGGACCATTGGAAGCCTGTCCTGCAGACGCCCGGGGTCAAGTTCATCAACATGCAGTACGGCGATACGGCTGACGATCTGAAGCGGGCAAGTGAAGAGTTCGGTGTCGACATCTATACCCCGGAAACGCTCGATCTGCGTGACGACCTCGACGGGGTCGCAGCCATGGGCAAGGCGCTCGATCTGATGATCGGTCCGATGAATGCGTCCATCAACCTGTCGGCTTCGGTCGGCGGGGAAGTCTGGGTCTTCCTGTCCCAGCGCCGCCACTGGACGACCTTTTCGTCCGATCGCATTCCCTGGTACCCGACTTCGACCCTGTTCTTCGGTGACGGATTTGCCGACTGGAGCGGGATCATGGCCAAGATCGCCAAGGCCCTCGCTGCACGGGCTGCAGCTTGACGCCCACGTCACACCTACCCAAGCCCCCTGCAACGCGCTAGGTCTTGCGCATGCGCTTTGAAGGTACAGACAATTACGTCGCTGATGCTGAGCTGAGCGCCGCGGTCAATGCGGCGATCGCTCTGGAGCGCCCGCTGCTCGTCAAGGGCGAGCCGGGCACCGGTAAAACCGAGCTGGCCAAACAGGTCGCGGCGGCCATGGGCATGCCGCTGATCGAATGGCACATCAAGTCGACGACCAAGGCGCGTCAGGGCCTGTACGAATACGATGCCGTCGCTCGCCTGCGCGACAGCCAGCTGGGCGATGACAAGGTCCACGACATCAACAACTACATCCGCAAGGGCAAGCTCTGGGAGGCTTTCGCGGCCGAGCAGCGCTCGGTGCTGCTGATCGACGAGATCGACAAGGCCGACATCGAGTTTCCCAATGACCTCCTGCAGGAGCTCGACCGGATGGAGTTCCACGTCTACGAGACGGGCGAGACCATCAAGGCGGAACAGCGCCCGGTGGTAATCATCACCTCCAATAATGAAAAGGAACTGCCGGACGCCTTCCTGCGCCGCTGCTTCTTCCATTTCATCGCCTTCCCGGACGAAGACACGATGCGGGCCATCGTGGAAGTGCACTTCCCGGGCCTCAAGGGCCGGCTGCTGTCTGAAGCGCTCAAGCTGTTCTACGATGTTCGCCAGGTCCCCGGCGTCAAGAAGAAGCCGTCCACCTCGGAACTGCTCGACTGGCTCAAACTGCTGCTGGTCGAAGACATCGACCCGGCGGTCCTGACCGAGCGCGATCCGCGCAAGCTGATCCCGCCACTGCATGGCGCGCTGCTCAAGAACGAACAGGATGTCATGCTGTTCGAGAAGCTGTCCTTCATGATGCGCCGCAATCCGGAACCAGGCGGAACCCCCGGCAACGGCCCGCGCGACCCGGGCGCCTTCTAGCCGGGCTGCAAGCTCAGTTTCAGACCTTCATGGCTGGCCACAAACCCGAGGCGCTCGTAAAAGCGCAGCGCGTCCGGCCGGCTTTTGTCCGTGGACAACTGAACCAAACCACAGCCTCTCCGGCGACATTGCTCGATCGCCCATTCGAACAGGACCTGGCCATGGCCTTCGCCACGGGCGCGCGAATGGATGCGCATGCTCTCGATCTGACCGCGCCACATGCCCCGGCGTGACAGGCCGGGAATGAAGCTGAGCTGCAGACAGCCGACCACACCCGCCGCGTCCTCGGCGACCGCCAGGAACTGGTTGGGGTCGGTGTCAATCGCTTCGAACGCCGCGGCATAGTCACCGTGTACCGGATCAGCGACGATCTCCCGCGTGGCGCCCAGAGCATCATCGGCCAGCATGTCGACAATCGCCGCAAGATCATCGGCGCGGGCGCGTCGGAAGGTCAGGTCTCTGGACATGGTGTTGATCCCGGATCGTTTGAAAGCCGGAACAAATCTAGCCGTTTGTCGTCGACTGATGAAAGGCGGCATCACGGTGCTGGAAAAGAACCGGTGGGCACCCTAGTCTCTCACCATGCTGCATCACTTCTTCACCGAGCTCCGCGCTGCCAAGATCCCGGTCACGACCCGGGAATACCTGACCTTGCTGGAAGCGCTCGACAAGGGCGCCATCGATCCGAGTATCGGTCATTTCTACTCGGTCAGCCGTGCCGCACTGGTGAAGGATGAAAAGGATTTCGACAAGTTCGACATGGTGTTCGGCCATGTCTTCAAGGGCGTGGAAACGCTCGGTGCATTGTTCGAGACCGAGGAGATCCCCGACGAATGGCTGAAGGCCATGATGCAGCGCCTGCTGACAGAGGAGGAAATGGCCGAGCTTGAGGCCCTGCCCTTCGACGAGCTGATGGAGACGCTGAAAAAACGCCTCGAGGAACAGGAAAAACGCCATGAAGGCGGCAATAAGTGGATCGGTACTGGCGGCACCTCGCCCTATGGCCATTCCGGCTACAATCCTGCGGGCGTGCGCATCGGCGGTCAGAGCCAGCACAAGAAGGCGGTGAAAGTCTGGGAACAGCGTCGTTACAAGGACCTGGACGGCGAACGCGAGCTGGGCACGCGCAATCTCAAGGTCGCCCTGCGTCGGTTGCGCAAATTCGCGCGCGATGGCGCGCAGGAAGAGCTGGACCTGGGCGGCACGATCGATGCCACGGCCAAACAGGGCTGGCTGGATGTGATCATGCGCCCGGAACGTCGCAATGCCATCAAGGTCCTCGCCCTGTTCGATGTCGGGGGGTCCATGGACCCCTATGTGCGCATGTGCGAGGAGCTGTTCTCGGCCGCACGCGGTACCTTCAAGAACCTCGAATACCTCTACTTCCACAACTGCCCCTATGAGGGGATGTGGAAGTCAAACCTGCGTCGCCGCGCAGAGACTGTCCCGACCTTTGATCTGATGCACAAATACCCGGCGGACTGGAAAGTCATCATCGTCGGAGATGCGGCCATGGCCCCCTACGAGATCACGCATCCGGGCGGTTCGGTGGAACACTGGAATGAAGAAGCCGGCGCCGTCTGGCTGCAACGCCTCGTGGATACCTGGCCCAACCTGATCTGGCTCAATCCGCAAAAGGAAGAGTGGTGGGAGCATTCCTATTCCACCCGCCTGATCCAGGACATTATCGGCCCCCACCGCATGTTCCCGCTGACGCTGGAAGGTGTCGACGACGCGATGAAGGAACTGGCCCGCTAGACGAGCGGATCAAAGCGGCCGTCATTGACGTCGATGCCGAGTTCGTTCTCGACACGCGCGACCCAGCCGCGGACATTCAGGAATTCGTCCAGATCAAACCCGCCCTCATCGGCGACGCGCGTATAGGCGACCAGCGCGATATCGGCCAGTGTCAGCTGTTCCGCGACGATGAAGTCACGCGACAACAGCCGCATCTCCATCACGCCGAGCGCCCGTCGCCCCCGGGCCATCAGGTCCGGATCAATCTGGTCCTCGTCCAGCCCCTTATAGGCCTTCTGGAACCGGCGCACGGCGATCGCCGGCTCGTGGCTGTACTGTTCCCAAAACATCCATTCGAGCATCTTGGCGACGTCAAAACTGTCGTCCGGGATCAGTTCCGACCCCTCTGCCAGATGGATGCAGATCGCATTGGACTGGGCCAGGATGCGGCCATCCTGGCGGACCAGGCACGGCACCTGGCCGGCGGGGTTGATCGACAGGAAATCCTCGGTCCGCGTCTCGCCCTTGAGCACATCGACATTCTGCCAGTCATAGGTGATGCCGAGACGGTCAGCAGTCCACTTGACCTTCAGGCAGTTGCCACTGCGCTGATCTCCATAAACACGTACGGGCTGAACCATCGGGACCTCCTGGATATGACTGCGCACCATAGCCGGAATGGGGCAAAGGTCGAGATGGTAATACTGCGCTCGCCCACGTGTGACAGCTCGTCGCTTGGGCCTGCTCGATTGGCACACTATAAACAAGACAAATCACAAGGATTCCACCCGATGACAACCGTGTCCGACCTCAACATCACCGCTCCGGAAGACTGCGAGACCATGGCGCAGGTGAGAGACGGTGTGGATGCGCTGGACCGCGAGCTGGTCGCCCTGATCGCTACGCGAGCGCAATACATGGAAGCAGCCGCGCGCATCAAACCCAATCGCGAGGTCGTGCGGGACGAGTGGCGCATCAATGACGTGATTTCCAAGGTCGTCGCCGAATCCGAACGGGTCGGCCTAAGCACCAGCATTTCCGAACCGGTCTGGCGCGAACTGGTCGAACGTTCGATCGCTTATGAGTTCACGGTCTGGGACAAGACCCGGCTCTAGTCGGCCAGGGCACCGAACGCGGCACGCGTCGCCTTGACCATCTGCTCCAGCTGAAGCCGAGCTCCGGGCCAGGCGAGCTCTGGCAACTCTTCCGCCTCATCACACAGATCGCCCAGGGCAAATGCCCCGACACCGCGGGACGACCCTTTCAGCGTGTGCACGGCGGTGCGCCATTCAGACGCCTCGCGCGCCAGGCCCATCATGCCAATACAACGGTCCGCCTGATCCAGCATCAGGGCGACCAGCTCACGCTGCAGCGCCTCGTCCTCGCCGGTATAGCGAAGCAGGTGGTCTCGATCGAAGAGCGGGGATCCGCCGGATTGGAATTCAGCAACCATGCGCAAGAGCCTAGGCCCGCGGGTCTTAACATCCGCCTTAAGGCCGCACGGTCCGCGCGGAAATTGCTCATCTAGGTGAATTTTTCGTTCAGTTTCGCGTCAGGCGGGAAAATGCACTATGCTCCTCGCGCAATCAGGAGCCGTAGCATGAAGAAGTTTTTCTTAGCCCTGCTGACTGCCGCGGGTGTCAGCCTTGTCGGATCAGTCGCGCATGCCAACACGCTGTCGCAGGACGCCAGCACGGCCAAGTTCGAACAAACCAGCACCGCCAAGACCGTGATCCACCCCCGGGACCGTCACGGGTATCGCGATCGCCATCGTCATCGCCGGGATCGCGACGGCTATCGCAATCCGCGCCATCGTCACGGCTATTATGACCGCGGCCGCTATGGCCGGGGCTATTATGGCCCCAGTCGCTACCAGGAGCGCCGCTGCTGGCGCGAGGAGCGTTACGGACATTTCCGCGGTCGCCCGGCGCTGGTTTCGGACCGCGTCTGCCGCGACCGTCGCGGTTACATCTATGTCGAGCGCGGATCGACACGCCTGATCCATTACATTGATCGCCGGGGCCGTCGCGGTCGTTATTGACCCGCCCGAATAGAGGTCGAACACCCTCTCAAGCGACGGCCGGACCCGTGGGTCGAGCCGGAGCGTGTCCGGACGTGCCGGGTCCGCCCTTCGCGACCCTGACACAGACGCGTCGTGAGGCATCCGGGCCTGATAATCAATCCGTCACCCAGAATTCACTTTCTGCAGGGCTCAAGCTGTGGCAGCAACACAAGGGTGGGCTGTCGGGGGGCAGCCTCAAGGGGGCCCCGGGACAGCAACAAAATCGGCTTTCGCAAGCGAATTTGTGATGGCGTCGCCCAAGATCCGCCCGGATTGGCGGCTCTACTCGATGGGGACGGGGCGAATGTGTGATGGTTTAGTATGCTTGAGTGTACGCATCTGATCTGGGGTTTGTTCGTGGGGGAGTGTCCACCCCCCTTCACGGATGACTATCGCCCCTATGCCCGGATCGAAGCCGTGATCGAGTATGACCGCACGAGTTGGCAGGTCCTGGTCTCCAATCGCGGCACCTTTGTCCTTGAACAGTGTGTCCTCGAACTGCGCTCGGAACGCGGCGCCTTCGGCTATCGCTACGAGATGAATTTCGATCCGGACGAAATCTACCGGCTGGACCGTTTCGATTTCCGCAACCGCCTGTCCGATGCGCCTCGGCACCTGCAGTTATTGCGGATTGAATGCCTCGACAGCGAACGCCTGGACGTCATTGTCGAGACGCTGGAAGTCGACCCGACAGTCGATCCGGCCCGGCGCTGGCAGCGCCTGGTGCCCACGTTCAACTGAACACACAAACGCCCGGACCGAAGGGGGAAAAGGTCCGGGCGTCTGCAGTCGACAAGGCGACATCAAAGGGGGGGAGAGATCAGCCTGCCTTGTGAACTTCGCCTGGGACTATGGCGGCCGGGCATTAACCACACCTTTTTAGCCGGTCATACGTTATGCATCATCAGCCCTGCCGGCCTGCAAGAGCCGGCGGGCAGTCGTTTTTTCGCCCCTTTCACGTGTTGGGTTGGCCACACGGGGGCCGCAGGAACGCCCCGGAACACAAGCATCGAAACGGGCTGACAACGGCTCTTCTTGTCCTGTCGACGGCCCTGCTGCCGCTCGGCCTGCTGCTGCCGGCACTGGTGACGACCCAGTTCGCGTTCTGGCAGGGCGAGCATTCGATTATCGGCGTGGGGTTCAGCCTGCTGGAGGGCGAGGAATACCTGCTGGCCGTCGTGGTCTGGCTGTTCTCGGTGGTGTTTCCCGCCAGCAAGCTGATCTGGATGTGGCGCCTGAACGCGCACCCCGCCCCCCTGCCCCACAAGGCCGTCCGGCGACTGGAATGGTTCGGGAAGTGGTCGATGGGGGATGTGTTCATCATCGCCCTGATCGTGTTCTCGGCCCGCAGCAATTCCATTCTCGATGTCAGTATCGCACCGGGGCTGATCGCCTTCGCCGCTTCGGTCCTGCTGGCCATGTTCGCATCCGGCCGCCTGGCGCGGCGCGTGGCTCAGCCCTCGGACTGATCCAGCAGGTCCTGCGCACTGACGCGGATCTTGTCGAGCAGTCCGGCGAGCTGGTCGCGTTCCCCCGGGCTGAGCTTCTCCAGGAGCCGCGCCTCGGCGGTCAGCGCCATCGGTGCCACATCCTCGTAAACATCCTGTCCGGCCGCAGTGAGATGCAGCAGCCGTGAGCGACCATCACCCTCGTGAACAACACGTTCGACCAGGCCACGCTCCACCAGGCTCTTGACCGCCCTGGACACAGCGACCTTGTCCATGGCCGCAAGCTCGGCGAGGTCCTGGGCGGTGATCGACCGCCCCTCGCCCAGAATGGCCAGTGTCCGCCACTCCCAGATCGACAGTCCGAACCGGGCCCGGTAGGCGCGCGCCACCATGCGGCTGACGCGATTGGACGTGATGGCCAGGCGGTAAGGCAGGTATTCGGACAGGCTCAGCGCGGGTTTCTTGGTGCTCATCAGCCTGTTGAACCACACCGACTCGCCTGTGGACAAGCCTTGGCAATACTCGACCGCGCACTCCTGCACAGGCTATGGAAGGGTCATGACCGATCTCATCACGTGCCCTCACCTGCCCCGCCTCCGCATCGACCGGGATGACCG
>JAYZXG010000047.1:0-2568 GCA_036141435.1 Pseudomonadota bacterium
TGGCGCCGGGCATGTGTCCCGCCGCCATCCCCGGTCGCGGTTCGGCCGCGCTGCCGGCGAAACGTTGCGGGCTGCGGGCATCAAGGATGCAGTGGTCGCCGGCATGGACGGCCTGCCTGACCTGGTCGAGGCTGGCCAGCCAGTCTGAATTGAGACGGGCTTGGAAGCGTGTCGGGGCGAGGGGGCGAGCGCACGTGTCGACGCTAGCGCCTCCGGCAGCCAGCCAGGCCGGCATGCCGCCATTGAGGACCGCGATCCTGTCGTGGCCCATGGCCTTGAACATCCACCAGACCCGGGGAGCGGTGAACACTCCCATCCGGTCATAGACAATCAAACCGGTGGCGTTGCTGATACCCAGATCACCGACCATCCGGGTAAAATCAGCTGCAGACGGCAGGGTGTGCGGCAAGGCGGATTGATGATCCGCAATGGCATCGATGTCGAAACGGATGGACGCGGGAACAAGCCGGTCGGTTTTGGGCTGGGGGCCGCCGGGATAAGTCCAACTGGCGTCGAGAAACAGGATATCCGTCTGCTCCGCCAGGCGGATTGCCTGCTCAGCCGATATCAGATCGAGAGGGCTCAGCTCAGCCACGACGGTACCGGCAGGTTTTTCTCGCGCAGGAATTGCGGATTGTAGAGCTTGGACTGGTAGCGAGACCCGTGATCACACAGGATGGTCACAATGGTATGGCCGGGGCCGAGATCGCGGGCCAGCCGGATCGCTCCGGCGATGTTGACGCCGGACGAGCCGCCCAGGCAGAGGCCTTCCTGCTGGACCAGGTCAAAAATGAGCGGCAAGGCTTCCTCGTCCGGGATCCGGTAGGCCTTGTCGACGCGGACATCTTCCAGATTTGCAGTAATCCGGCTTTGGCCGATGCCCTCGGTAATGGACGTACCTTCCGCGCTCAGCTCACCGTTGGCGTAATAGCCGTAGAGGGCTGCGCCACCGGGATCAGCGAGGCCGATCTGGACGCTTGGGTCATGGGCTTTCAGGGCCCGCGAGACGCCTCCGAGTGTACCGCCGGACCCGACGGCACAAATGAATCCGCTGATCTGGCCATCGGTCTGGGTCCAGATTTCCTGTGCCGTTGTTTCCGCGTGGAAATCGCGATTGGCCGGATTGTCAAACTGGTTGGCCCAGATCGCGCCGTTGGGTTCACTTTGATCCAGCTCGGCTGCGAGTTGGCCGGAAT
This sequence comes from Pseudomonadota bacterium, assembly GCA_036141435.1. Taxonomy (GTDB): domain Bacteria; phylum Pseudomonadota; class Alphaproteobacteria; order Caulobacterales; family Maricaulaceae; genus Maricaulis. The sequence goes on from JAYZXG010000047.1 coordinate 1,197, forward strand.
AGCGCGCATAGTGCGCCGGATTGGCATAGGGCACCGCATCCACTTCGATCAGCTCGGCGCCGAGCAGGCGAATGGCGTCCTTTTTCTCCTGTGACTGGGTGCGCGGGAAGACGATCACGACCTTGTAGCCCAGCGCGGCACCAACCATCGCAAGGCCGATACCTGTATTGCCGGCCGTTCCCTCGACAATGGTTCCGCCGGGCTTGAGTGCGCCACTGCGTTCTGCCGCCCGGATAATGCCCAGTGCGGCGCGGTCCTTGATCGAACCACCGGGATTGAGAAACTCGGCCTTGCCGAGGATTTCGCATCCGGTCATTTCCGACGCCGCGTTCAGGCGGAGAAGGGGCGTATTGCCAATAAGGTCGATCACACTTCCGGGATTCGTCATCGTGCACTCCATGCTTGAAATCTGCATATAGGCATTCCCGGGCTGATCCAAATGGTCAGGAACAGCGTAATTCCCACATGACCCTGATCTCCTCCCTCGCTCCGCTCGCCATCGCCGTTTCCGGCGTTCTTACAGATGCACCGGTCCCGCAGGACATCCGTTTCGATGTTTATCGGAATGGCAGTCCGATGGGCGCCCATGAAGTGACCTTCTCCCGAACGGATGCCGGGGACCTCCGGGTCGACATCGATATCGAACTCTCGGTGCGATTTGGTCCGATCCAGGTGTTCCGGTACGAGCACGACGCGACCGAGTTCTGGCGCAATGGTGATCTGATCGCGGTACAGGCGGCCACTTTCAGCGATGGCGAGTGGACGCGCTGGCAGGCCGGCTACGAGGCGGCGCCGCGCATCGATTTCGATGCGCTGCCGCCCTCCAGCCACTGGCTTGGCTATGACACGGCGTTGTCCGCCATTCTCAATACCGAAACCGGTGAGCCGATGGACGTGGTGATCGAGGCTTTCGAACCGGCCCCCTTCGACACGGGCGCCGGCTCCGTCCTGGCCCGTCGCGTCCGCATGACCGGAAGCCTGACCGTCGATCTCTGGTATGACGAGGCTGGCAACTGGGTCGGATGCGAATTCGAGGCACGCGGGCAGACGATCCGCTACGTCCTCGCAACCTGACCTTCCATCCTAGCTGGACGGCAGGTTCTTGAACGCGTCGAGGGCCCACTCGCGGCGCAATTTCAGATCGACGATTTCGTCCGGATATTTACCAAAGCCGATCTCGAGCTCCGGGATGTAGCGTCGCGCATAGGCGCCGCGCGGGTCGAATTTCTCGCCCTGTGACACCGGGTTGAAAATGCGGAAATAGGGTGCGGCATCGGCACCGGATCCCGCCACCCATTGCCAGGAGGCGGCATTCACCAACGGATCCGCGTCCACCAGTGTGTCCTCGAACCACTGCATGCCTTTTTGCCAG
>JAYZXG010000048.1:0-2959 GCA_036141435.1 Pseudomonadota bacterium
GACAGGAAGTTGTTCCATGCCCAGTAGATCACCAGACCGGCGGCAAACGGCGCCAGGATGAAGGTGAAGACGATTGGCAGGAAGGCAAAGATCTTGGCCTGCATCGGGTCCGGTGGCGGCGGGTTGAGCGCCTGCTGGGCAGCCATGGTCAGACCCATGATGATCGGCCAGGCACCCAGGCCCAGGACAAAGCCGAGGATCGGAATGGACAGCGGGTCATAGGGCAGAAGACCGAACAGGTTGCCGATCATCAGCGGATCGCGTGCGGACATGTCCTGGATCCAGCCGAAGAAGGGCGCGTGCCGCATTTCCAGGGCGTTGAACAGGGTCTGGTAAAGCGCGAAGAAGATCGGGATCTGCGGCAGGATCGGCAGACAGCCGGCCAGCGGATTGATCTTCTCCTTGCGGTAAAGCTCCATCAGCGCCTGCTGCTGCTTCTGCTGGTCCGCGGCATAACGCTCGCGGATCTCCTGCATTTTCGGCTGTACGAGCTTCATCTTGGCCATCGAGGCATAGGCCCGGTTGGCGAGCGGGAACATGACCAGCTTGATGATCAGGGTCAGCGCAAGGATGGCCAGGCCGAAATGGCCGGTGACACCTTCGAGCATGTGCAGCAGCCAGACGAAGGGACGGACCAGGAACCACAGCCAGCCCCAGTTGTAGGCGCGGTCAAATCCGGTCACACCGACTTCGTCCTCGACATAATGCAGCACGTCCAACTCCTTGGCGCCTGCGAAAATGTAGGAGGTTGAGGTCAGGCTCGCGCCCGGGGCCAGGATCTGGGCGCGCTCACGATAGGTCGCGTCGAAGGTCGGCACGCCATTGCGCTCGATGGTGCGGAAATTGGCGGTGAAATTGCTGTCCAGGCTCGGAATAGCAGCGGCAATCCAGTAGCGCGTCGTGATGCCGACCCAGCCGCCCTGGCCACTCTCGTCCAGCTCGCGACCGTCTTCGAGATTGGAATATTTCTCGCGGTGCATCGCGCCATCAACCACCGCAATGGCACCCTCGAAGACCGCCATGTTCGGCTCCAGGTCTTCCGGAACGCCTTGCTGGCGCACCAGTCCGTAGCGCTGGAGCTCGACCTCGTCACTGGTCGTGTTGCTGACGCGGTCCGTGATCGTGAAAAGGTAATTCTCGTCGATCTCGATGGTGCGCTGGATTTCCAGGCCGCTCTCTGTCTCGTAGCTCAGGACCACCGGCGTCTCAGGGGTCAGCTCGCTGCCACTGCGAAGCGTCCAGCGCGAGTCGTGCACCGGAAGGTCGGCAAAGCCCGGTGTGCGAGACAGCCAGCTGTCGCGGGCATAGAAGGCGCCTGAGGTCCCCACCGGATTGAGCAGGGAGATCAGCGCATCGCTGTCCACGGCAACGGTGTGATTACGCAATTGCAAGTCATCGAACAGCACGCCATCGAGCGAGATGGAGCCGGTCACAGACGGTGCATTGATGGTGATACGCTCGACGCTGCCGAGGGCTTCGTCCCGGTCAATCAGGCGGTCAACGGGCGTCAGGTCGCCGGTCGCACCCGGCGGCAGGTCAGAGGCTGCCTCGGCCTGCAGGGCCAGCTCGGCTTCGCGCTGGGCATCCAGCTCGGCGCGGCGCTCGGCCTGTTGCGGACCAAAGAAGAAGACCTGGAAGACCATCAGGATGGCCAGGATCAGACCCGTTGCGACCAGGAAATTACGATTGTCGTCGCCCATAATACTTCAGCCCCTCAGGCTTGTTCGTTCGTCTTGCCGGCTGTCCCGCTCTTCGCGAGACGCTTCAGCGCTGTTTCTACATCATCGACCAGCTTGGACCAGTCCCGATCGGGCGTGGTCGCACGTGCGATGAATACATAGTCAAAGCCGGGCTGTCCGTGGAGGGGGAGTAGCAGCCGGGCCGTCTCCCTCAAACGCCTTTTGGCGCGATTGCGGATAACGGCATTGCCGACTTTCTTGGTGGCGGTAAAGCCTACGCCACAATGTAAAGAGCCGTCCCGACGGCGGGCCTGAATGACCACACCGGCGCGGACGGCTTTTTCGCCTTTGGCAACGTACAAGAATTCGCGCCGCTTTTTCAGCCGCTTAACGGCCGATGGCGTCGCGCTCATCGTGCTTAGGCAGACAGGCGCTTACGGCCCTTGGTCCGACGACGTGCCAGAATCTGGCGGCCGGACTTCGTGGCCATGCGCGCACGGAAACCGTGCCGGCGCTTGCGGACGAGCTTGGACGGTTGGAATGTGCGTTTCACGGTGGCGCTCCATCGCGTAGAAAATAAGAGCGGCGGCTAATACGCGTGGGTAGGCGGCACGTCAAGTCTAGACGCCGCAAAAGACGCATGCGATGGCAGGGGAAATACAGCCATGAGCGTCGGGTAGCGGAAGATGCGTCTCAAAGAAGTGGGAATCAAGCTCGTCGAGGGGCTGTGGCCGCGGGGCGCAATTCTACTCCTGATCCTCCTGTTATTGCTGACAGCATTGTCCAGCGGTGTGACCCCGCAGGGGCTGGCGCAGCTGCTGCAGGACAATCGCGAGGGCCTCAACAACTGGGTGGCGGACCATCCGCTGCTGTCCGCCCTGGGATATGCCATCTTCTATATGGTCATGGTGTCGGTCTCCCTGCCGGGGGCCCTGTGGTTCACCATCGGTGCAGGATATCTGCTCGGCGCAGCGGTTGCGATTCCCGTCTCCCTGTTCGGGGTGACGGTCGGGGCGATGAATATTTTCCTCGTGGCGCGCTATATCGCCGGCGACGGGTTTCATGATCGCTTCCAGGGACGTGTCGCGCGTTTTGCCGATGGCTTCCGGCGCAATGACTTCACCTACATGATCCTGTTGCGCATGACCCCGACCCCCTTCTTCCTGATCAATGTCGCCGCGGCCCTTCTGGGCGCGCGCCTGAAGTCCTATGTGCTCGGCACCGCGATCGGTATGATTGCCCCGACCATTCTCTATGCCAATCTCGGGGCGGGGCTGGGC
>JAYZXG010000049.1:0-3949 GCA_036141435.1 Pseudomonadota bacterium
CCAGCCATTCGATACCGATGTGGATATTGGCTGCCGCCTCGTCGCGCCCCTCGATCTTGAGGTCCTTGCCCTTGGGTGCACCCGAGCCGATGAAGACCGCGTCATACCCCTCGTCGAGCAGGCTTTTCAGGCTTTCAACGCGATGGTTGAGCTTGATCTCGACACCCATGTTCTCGATATAGCCAATCTCCTCGTCCAGCACCTCTTCCGGCAGACGGAAGGCGGGGATATTGGAAATCATCAGACCACCCGGGCGGTGCATGGCCTCAAACACCGTGCACTCATAACCCAGCGGGGCGAGATCATTGGCCACCGTCAGCGAGGCCGGACCGGCCCCCACCAGGGCGATTTTCTTGCCATTGGTGGTTTCCGGCTTCTGTGGCAGCAGGTGCGAGACCTCGTCGCGATGGTCTGCAGCAACACGCTTGAGACGACAGATGGCGACCGGTTCCTCCTCGACCCGTCCGCGACGGCAGGCCGGTTCACAGGGGCGGTCGCAAACGCGTCCCAGGATGCCCGGAAAGACATTGGAGCGGCGATTGACCAGGTAGGCTTCAGTGAATTTGCCCTGGGCGATCAGCCGGATGTATTCCGGCACGGGCGTGTGTGCGGGACAGGCCCACTGACAGTCCACGACTTTATGGAAATAGTCTGGATCCTTCACATCGGTCGGCTTCAAGATCCCCTCCCCCGGCGCTGAGACATCAGCCAAAAGGCTGATTGCCTATCCATTCTAGAGGCATACTCACAACCAGCCCCCCCGTCGGGTCAAGGGGATTTCACCGGGCGACCAGAGATTAGTTTGCGCTTGCGAGGCGGTCGCAATGCGCCGGGATATAATGTGATCGTTAACAGTTCAGGCGCGCGCCTGGCGCAGATACAGCCCTGCGCCGATCAGCAACATCGCCAGCATGACCACGCCGCCGCCGGCCAGGATCATGTCCGACGCCTTGTTGAGCGTGTTCTCGCGCCCTGCAAATGAGAAAAGGAGAAAACTCAGCGGAAAGGCGAGGTAGCCAAACAGGACCAGGCGGCCGCCGAGATCACTCATCCGGGCGCGCAATTTCATCGCGACGGCCAGAAACAACAGGAAGCCGACGCCGGTCAGCAGGGAGAAAACGGGTTCAAGCAGTTCTTTCATGACAATCTCCTGATCGGACGATGACGTTAGCGCGAGCCGGCCGGGCCGGCCTTCCCCTGATCGGGGGAGAGGAGCTGGCCGCAGCGCCACCGTGTCCCACATCTCCCCGGCGAAGAGGCCGGGGCGACCGGTATTCGTGAGCATCGCTCACAATCATGAAAGCTCACATGTACTTGATGACACCGCGCGTTTGCGTGTCGCGCGGTGAGGATTTTCTTCCGGTTAGCTGATTTGAATGTGATCGCCATCGCTCCCCCTTCTTGAGCCGCGCACCAAGCGCCTTACCGAATGAGGGATCGACATGAAAAACCAAATCACCACCGCCCTGCTCATTGCCTTCGGCACACTCGGCGTTTCCTCCACCGGCTCCGCCCAGGACGGGTTCTACGTCTCCGGCGGGCTCAACAACACGACCCTGGAGCAGGGTCTGACCCGCAATACCGGCAGCAATGGTCCGACGACCGGCCCGGCGGACGGGCCGAGCCTGAGCTCCAGCGATCGCGATACCAGTGCCAGTGTCTTCCTGGGCCTGGGTTACCAATGGGAGCTGGAAAACGACTATTTCACAGCCATCGAGATCTTCTACGCGGACGAGACCGCAGACACGACGAACATCAACAATGTCCTGATCTCCAATGTCGAGCTGGACAGCGCCTACGGCATCGATTTCCGTACGGGCCTGAATGTGACGGACCGGTTCGGCGTTTATGGCCTGGTCGGCGCGACCAACTACCGTTTCGACAGCAATCTGGCCTACACGTTCGCGCCGCCCACCGACTTCGTGGAGCAGGATGAATGGGCCCTGGTTTACGGGGCCGGGGCCCAGATCGCGCTGACCGACCGTATGACCGGGTTTGGTGAATACCGCATCAGCACGGATGTCGATTTCGATACCCCGCGCGACAAGGGCGGTATTGTCAGCGACAATGAGCTGGACTTCGGCGGCCTGCGCACCGGGATCCGATACCGGTTCTAGCGATAACAGCACCCGGCTCCGTCAGGGGCCGGGTGATATCTGTCTAGAGCTCGTCCAGCGAATGTTCATGGTCATGGGCCTCGGCCACGAGCCAGTCGATGAAACGCTGCGCGTGCAGGTCCAGGGGCCGATTGCGAGCGGTGACAATGTGATAGGCCGAACGCAGCGGAACCGTACCATCCGCAAACAGGGCCACCAGTCGCCCCGCAGCCAGATCGTTCTGGGCCAGCGCCCGCTTGGCCAGCGCGACTCCGCGACCGGCAACAGCGGCATCAATCACCAGCGCTGACTGGTTGAACCGGACACCGCCCTCGGGCCGGCCGCCACGAACACCCCGCGCGCGGAACCAGGACGCCCAGTCCGCGCCATCCACATCGCTCTCCGGCGAGGCATCATGCAAAAGGGTCTGATGAGCCAGGTCCGCCGGCGCGCGGATCAAGGAACCGTCGCCCAGCAATTGCGGTGAGCACACGGGCAGGACTTCCTCGGTCAGCAGTCTTTGCTCATTGAGGCTGGCATCGCCCCCCGGGCCATAGCGGATGCCCAGATCGGCAGCACCGCCGGACAGGTCGACCCGCTCGCGATCCGCTGAAATCCAGACCTCGATATCCGGATAATGCTCCTGGAAACGGAACAGGCGCGGCGCCAACCACTTACCGGCGAAAGACGGCGCCACCGAGACGGTCAGACTGCGCCGCTGGGTCGGACTTCGCATGGCACGAACCGTGTCAGACAGGCGTGCAAAGGCCTCGCTGGCGAGATCAGCACCCGCCTGTCCGGCCTCGGTCAGAACCATCGCCCGCCCCTGGCGTTCGAACAGCGCCTGGCCAATATGGTCTTCCAGCAAGCGGATCTGCTGGCTGATCGCACCGGGCGTAACAGCAAGCTCCTCTGCCGCTCTGGAGAAGCTCTGCAGGCGGGCCGCGACTTCAAAGGCACGCAAGGCATTGAGCGGAGGGAGACGATCAGTCGACATCTTTTCTATATAGATTTTCTAAATTGAAAAGCCAATATTCCTCGTTTGAAATCGGGATACGCAATAGAAATATTGAACCGGTCGCGCCACGAATGCGCAGGATCGGATGTCAAGATGCGTACATTTCCAGCTTCCATGCCCTTGGAGGGAAAAACGGTAATCGTTTCAGGCTTCGGCCTGATGGCGGAACCGAAAGCGCGCCTTTTCAAGGCTTCCCCATGCCGATTGAAGTGGTTCATCGGCGATGCCACAGATCCTGTCCCCTCGGATATTGCCCGATATGCCGAGATCATCCGCCGTGAGCCGACACGGAAGGATTTTCGTGGCGCGACATTGGTTTTCATCGCCGGGGGCGAAGACTCACAGATCGAGCGGCAGGCAACAGATGCCCGCGCAAGCGGCGCCTGGGTCAATATCGTTGACAGCCCGGCCGCATCCGATTTCCAGACGCCAGCGATCGTGGATCGCGACGGCATTGTCATTTCCATCGCCTCGGGCGGCGCGGCGCCGGTTCTTTCCGTCGACCTGCGCGCGGCCATCGAACAGCTTGTGCCCGCGCGTGTTGGCATGATCGCCGACCTGGCGCGCGAGCTGCGGTCAACCGTGAAGACGGTTTTTCAGCGCTTTGACGACCGCCGGGCCTATTGGGAACGCGCCCTGCGCGGCAAGGCCCGCGACCTGGCATTGGCGGGCGACAAATCGGCAGCCCGCCGCGAAATGCTTCGCGAGCTCAATGCTCCCGCTCCTGAGCGCAAGGGGATTGTCCACCTGGTCGGCGCCGGTCCGGGCAATCCGGAATTGCTGACCCTGAAAGCTGCCCGCCTGTTGCGCGAGGCCGACGTGATCGTGCACGACC
>JAYZXG010000050.1:0-4277 GCA_036141435.1 Pseudomonadota bacterium
GACCGGTTTTTCCCGCTTGAAGATCGCGTGTTTGAGCCGGGCGGGCAGCACAGGTTCGCGCTCGAACAGGAGGTCCCGGAACGTCTTGTACAGCTCGCCCTGATAGCCCCGCGCATGAGCACGGGCAAAGCTCGCCTCACCGCAGAAATGATCGAAAATCACTTGTTCCCACGGGAGCAGGCTGTCCTGCATGAAGGCGAGAAAGGCGCGGACCAGCGTCTCGTCTTCATCGCGCCCGGCACTCTTGACGCCAAAACGGGCCATGAACGCGTCCAGCAGGGCCACGCGATAGACGGCAGGGAAGGTGTTGAGATCAGCCAGCAGCTGTTTCTGATCCCCGGCCAGGGCGAGCGCGCCGGCAAACTGCTGCAATGCCCAGAACACGGCTTCGGGCTGGCGGCCATAGGCATATAGCCCGGTCTGATCGAAATAGGCGGCTGTGAACCCCGGCTCGTAATAGGGCAGGAAACGCCAGGGGCCATAGTCAAAACTCTCACCGGTAACGTTGAGATTATCGGTATTGAGCACGCCGTGCACAAAGCCCGCCGCCATCCAGCTGGCAACCAGTTTGGCATTGGCCTCGATCACCGCCTTGAGCAGGGCCGATGCCGGATCCTCACCCGCGTCAACGTCAGGATAGTAGAGCTCGAGACAGTGCTCGATCAGCTGGCCGATACGCGCCGGCGAATTCTCGAAGGCATGGCGCTGGAACGTACCAAACCGCATGTGCGAATGCCCCAGCCGCGTCAGCACGGCCGAGCGGGTCGGAGATGGCTCGTCATTGCGCTGCAGCGCCTCACCGGTCTCGAAGACGGCAAAGGGCTTGGATGTATAGACACCCAGGGCCTCGAGCATGTTTGCGGCTAGGATCTCGCGCACGGCCCCCTTCAAGGTCAGGCGCCCGTCACCGCTGCGCGACCAGGGCGTCTGTCCGGACCCTTTGGTGGCCAGATCCAGCAAACGCCCCTGGCGGTCACGCACCTGCGCAAACAGGAAGCCTCGCCCGTCACCCAGGTCGGGATTGTAAGAGCGGAACTGGTGCCCGTGATAGCGCATGGCCAGGGGTTCGGGCTGGTTATCCGCCAGAGCTTCGAAACGCTGGAAGTGACGGATACGCGCCTCGGGGCTCAGCGTTTCAAGCCCCAGCTCGGCGGCCCAGGGCGCATTCCAGTAACGCTCGGTCGCCTGCGGGAACGTGGCCGGTGCCACGGGGTCGGAGAAATCGGGGCCCAGAACCGCAAATTGCGGATCGGCCTTGTATTCGACAGCATCGCTCATGCGTGTGAGCTAGGTGTTTCGGTGCCCGGAGGCAATGCCTATCCGCGCAATCCATCACCCAGGGCCGCAGAGACCCGGTTCACGATGTCCTTTGCCCCCGGCAGGACCGCCGTCATGTTGAAATATCCGTGCGGCATGGCCTTGCCGAGAACGTATTCAACGGGAATGCCCGCTGCGGCCAGTCGGTCACGATAGGCCGTCCCCTCATCATAGAGTGGGTCCAGCTCGGCGGCGGCAATGAAAGCGGGCGGAAGGCCGCTCAGATCGTTTTCCAGCAAGGGCGAGACGCGCGTGTCATGGGCCGCCTGCTCGTCCGGCAAATAGGCGCGCACGATCTGCTCCAGCGTGTAAACGGAGAGGATATGCCCTTCCAGCGCCTTGAGCTTCGGCTTGCGCCGCTCGATCAGCTGCATCAACGGATAGATCAGGAGCTGAAAACGGATTTGGTCCCGACGCTGCTGGCCCAGCATGGCGGCGAGCCCGCCTCCGGCACTGTCACCGGCAACGGCGACACGGGCGATATCAGCGCCTGTCCGTTCCAGGCCCTCGGCGCTCACCAGCCAGTCGAACGCCGCGAGGGCATCCTCGACCCCGGCCGGAAACATGTGTTCCGGTGCAAGACGGTAATCAATGGCGAGCACGCGCACACCACTCTTGGCGGCCATGCGGGCACAGAGCCGGTCATGGGTATCCAGATCACCGATCACATATCCACCGCCATGGGTGAACAGGCAAATGGGCGCGGGGGCCTGCGAGCCCTGCGGAATGTAGAGGCGTGCCGGAATATCCCGGTCCGACCCCGCGATCACGAAACTCTCGACTGTCTGCAACGGCGGAGCGGGCGCATCCAGAAAGGGCGCGGCCTGGCGCAGCGACTTGCGCATGCGGGGCGCAGCCTTGGCCGGCTCCAGCGGATCTTCAATGCCGAATTTGGTGAGGGCCTCAGGCCAGTGGTTCGTTTCCATGCGCAAGCCGTATCACGCCCGCCACAACTGGCAAGCGGTCAAACGGTCTCAGGGAAGATTAGTGAACCGTGATCGTCTCTTCACGCCCAAGGCGGCCGGCCAGAGCGTCTTCCATGACCGAACGCAGCGCGCGCCAGGCATCGGCACTTTCCGGGCTGCCCTTCTCGTCCAGCTCCATCACCGCATCATCGGCATAGCCGATCGCCTGGGCGCCATGAAGGTCGACAAGGGTCCAGGCGATCTGATGCATGTCCTGGGCGGTGATGGCTACGTGCGGGGTCATATCTGGCTCCGAAGGAAAACGATTTCTGCTTTCAGGAGCAAGCAGCAGGCCAACCCAAAACCCGATCTAACAACTTGCTTTAATTGATATTTTAACAACCAGGAACAGACATCTCTCATGGCGAATTCTGCCACCGGAGAGATTTGCCGAGTCGTTTCGACCTAGTCGGCGTCGAGCAGGGGCAGGACCGCGTCCCAGATCGCGTCGCCGATGCGCTCGTAGCGGATATCCACCGTGTTGAACATGATCGCCAGCGTGACATCATTGCCGGGGCGGTATTCCACCTTGCCGATAAAGCCCGGGTCATAGCCGCCGTGATACCAGCGCTCGTCACCCTCCAGGGTTTGCTGCCATTGCAGTCCGATCCCGTAGGACCAGCCATTGTCCGCCGCACCATGATGATTCAGCGATGTGCGCATCAGGTCCAGGTATTCGTCTGATGGGGTGGACGGCCCCGACCAACGGCATCGCGATGTGCCATGCTGGAGCTGTTGGAACCAGCACAAGGGAAGGAACCGTCCACATGAATGTTACAACAATCGGCATTGATCTGGCCAAGTCTGTCTTTCAGCTTCACGGCGTTGATGCACAAGGCGCTGTGGTTTTCCGCAAGAAGCTCCGCCGCGGGGGTGTTCTGGATTTTCTGCGGGATTTACCGCCGTGTCTCATCGGGCTGGAAGCGTGTGCCACGGCCCACTTCTGGGCGCGCGAGATCGGCGCTCTGGGCCATGAGGTGCGGCTGATCCCGCCGGCCTATGTGAAGCCCTACGTTAAGCGTCAGAAGAACGATGCTGCGGACGCCGAAGCGATCTGCGAGGCGGTCACGCGCCCCTCCATGCGCTTTGTTCCGGTCAAGAGCGCAGAGCGACAGGGCGTGATGATGCTGCATAGGACGCGCGATCTTCTCATGCGCCAGCGCACCATGATGCTCAATGCGATCCGCGCACATCTGGCCGAGTTCGGCATCATCACAGCGCAAGGCCCTCACAAGCTGGCGGCGTTGCTCGATACCCTGGACGAGGATCGCTTGCCGGCTATCGCTCGCTCTGCCTTGACCAGCTTGACGGCCCAACTCGACAGTCTGGCTGCCGAGATCCGTACGCTTGAGCACCAGCTCATGGCCTGGCACCGCACCGATGAGACCAGCCAACGGCTGGAGACGATACCGGGTGTGGGCCTCATGACGGCGACCGCCCTGTCTGCCAGCATACCCGATCCATCGGTGTTCAAGACGGGTCGCCAGTTCGCCGCCTTCCTCGGACTGGTGCCGCGCCAGAACTCGTCGGGCGGCAAAGAGCGTCTGGGGCGCATATCGAAGATGGGCGATGGTTATCTGCGCCGGCTTCTTGTCGTCGGCGCGACCTCTGTCATCCGGCGCGCGGGCACGAACACCTCGGCGACGGGGGAGTGGGTCAGGCGTCTGCTGGAGCGCAAACCGGCCCGTGTCGCCACTGTCGCCATGGCCAACAAAACCGCGCGCATCGCCTGGGCTGTACTGGCCCGAGGCGAGACCTATCGGGCGCCTGCGATGGCAGAGGCAAAATAATCTGCGTCAGCCGGAATGCTGTCGCTCAGGAGCTGTGAGGGCAGATGTAAGTGATGATGATCAAACGGGGCCGCAGCCAGGAAAACCCGAGGTGCTGTCAGGGCATAAAAGCTCGATCGTCTGAGAGGGACCTGGCCAAGCGGACTTCATCAGGGCCAGCGGTCAAAAGCACCGCGCCAACAGGCCGGACACATGACCGCAACCC
>JAYZXG010000051.1:0-3242 GCA_036141435.1 Pseudomonadota bacterium
ACAGCGCTCACTTACTACATATTGTGTTAATTTAGCTGAGAATGGCTCGCAGTCGCTAGATGTTGCGGATGCAAAATGCAACAGAATGGGCGATTTACCTTCTCTTAAGATTTGAAATTGTGTAGACCTATTCGCTCGAGGGTTGTCTAAGCGAGCAAAAAGTTATGGTTCTAGCTCATGAAGTTTTCGACGACGCGGAAGTCCTGCGTCTCGAGGGGCGCGTGAAATGGTACGATCCAGCACGCGGTTACGGTTTCATCGATGCGGTGGACGGGCAGGGGGACATCCTCCTTCATGCCAGCTGTCTCCGACGATATGGCCAGGGACCCGCACTTCCCAACGCAACAGTCATCTGCAAGGCCGTTAAAGGCACCAAGGGACGCCAGGCGATCGAGATCGTCGAGATGTCCGGTGGTGATGCCGAGGCGCCGGCGCGTCCGCGCCGCTTCCACCCCGGAACGACGTCATCGGCACCGTTCTGCAATGCCGTGGTCAAATGGTTCGATGCGCTGCGCGGCTACGGTTTCGTGACCTGTGATGAAGTCGAAGGCGATGTCTTCCTTCACGCGGCCACGCTGCGTCGGGCTGGCCTGGAAGAAGTCCAGCCGGGTGAATCGCTGCAGGTCCGCTGTGTGGAAGGGCCCAAGGGGGCTTTGGCAGCGGAAATCAAGAGCCTGGCTCACGCCTGACCTTGTGCTGCATCGCGCGTGCCCAAACGCGCATCGAGAGATTGCCTTGGCCGGTAAGCCCGGATAGCGTGCCGGCCATGCGCATTCTGATCTCATCTCTTCTTGTTTCCGTGCTGGCTGGCGTTGCCGCCGCACAGGACGATCCCGCCGCTCAGGACACCGTGATTGAATTCGGTGGCCCTGAAAGCGTTTTCATCGAAACTGCAGAAAACACACACGAATTTGTGGTGGAGCTGGCGGAAACGCCGGAGCAGATGCAGCGCGGCATGATGTGGCGCGAAGAGGTTGCTGCCGATGCCGGCATGCTTTTCCGCTACGAGCCTGTCCGGCCGGCATCAATGTGGATGCAGAACACGCTCGTGGGTCTTGATATCGTCTACATCGAAGAAGACGGTTCGATCGCCAAGATCATTGCCTATGCACAGCCCCAATCGCGCCGCAGCCTCGGCGCGGATGCCAATGTGGCCGGTGTTCTGGAACTGGCGGCGGGCCGTACGGTCGAGCTTGAAATCCGACCGGGTGATGTCGTGCGTCACCGCTTCTTCAACAATGTCGAAGCAGAGGTCGAAAACGACGCCGAAACCGACACTGCAGAGGAAGCGGTTTCTGACGCTCAGTAGGCTTGCCTTAAGGGCCAACCCCTTACATAAGGGCAATAACGGGGCGTAGCGCAGTCTGGTAGCGCACCTGGTTTGGGACCAGGGGGTCGCAAGTTCGAATCTTGCCGCCCCGACCATTGTCGGAACCCGTCCGAGGGGAGAGCTGAATGTTTGCGAAGATCTACCGTCCGGCCAAGAATGCCATGCAATCCGGCCGCGGCAAGCTCAATACCTGGCTTCTCGAATTCACGCCGTCCATGGCGCGCAGACCTGATCCGCTGATGGGGTGGACCTCGACGAAAGACACCAAGACGCAAGTGCGTTTGAAGTTCGACAACAAGGATGATGCGATTGCCTATGCCAAGCGCCAGGGCATTCCCTTCCAGGTTAGCGAGCCTCAGCAAGCCAAGCGCTATGTGAAGTCCTACGCGGACAATTTTTCCGCTGACCGCAAGCAGCCCTGGTCGCACTAGCCCCTGATTGTGCCTCCGTAGCTCAACCGGATAGAGCGCCCGCCTTCTAAGCGGATGGTTGCAGGTTCGAGTCCTGCCGGGGGTGCCATTCAGCCCTTCGCGGCGACAGCTGCAAAACCCTTTTCCAGATCCGCAACCAGGTCTTCCGGGGCCTCCATGCCGATCGCCAGTCGGATCAGGGCGCCGTCATGCCTGGTCGGAGTCGCCGAGCGGCGGACCTGCGGGTCGCAATGGATGGCGAGGCTCTCGAACCCTCCCCAGGAATACCCGATCCCGAACAGGTCCAGGGCATCGAGGAAAATCTCGCTGTCGGCATTGTTCCAACCGGGGATTTCGATCGAGAACAAACCTGCGCTGCCGCTGAAGTCCCGTTTGAATATTGCATGTTGCGGGTGGTCCTCCCGGGCCGGGTGTCGCACAGCGCCGACCTCGTCGCGCGCCGCCAGCCAGCTGGCAATCTGCAGCGACGTGTCAGCGCTTCGTTGCATGCGCAGCTCCAGGGTCCGCAGGCCGCGCACCGCGAGATAGGCATCATCAGGTGCCGCGTAAAATCCCATGGCGCGCTCGGTCGCGCGCAGGCGATCACCCAGCGCGTCCGTGCGGGCCACTACAGCGCCCAGCATGACATCGGAATGTCCGCCGACATATTTGGTCAGCGCCTGGGCGGCCAGGTCGATCCCCAGCTGCAGCGGTTTCAGCGTCAGTCCCGCGCTCCAGGTGTCATCGATGATACTGGTCACGCCCTTGTCCCGAGCGACGCGTGCAATAGCCGGAAGGTCCTGCAATTCCATGGTCAACGAGCCCGGGCTCTCCAGCAGAACGGCCTGGACGTCGGCATCCATGTGATCCCCGATCTCGGCGCCGATATCCGGGGCGACAAAACGCGCCGTGACGCCGAAACGCGGCAGGGTATTGATCAGGAAGCTGCGGACAGGCCCATAGATGTTGTCAGCTGCCAGCACGACACCGCCGGCCTCGCAAACTGTCAGGATGGACAGGATGTTGGCCTGCAGTCCTGAACTGGTCAGCGCGCAGAAGCTGCCGCCCTGCATCTCCTCCAGCGCATCACGCAGGGCCTGCTGTGACGCCAGACCCACACGTCCGTAATGGGGACGGCCGGGTGGGGCGTCATAAAGTTCTCCGGCGCTGGGTGCCAGAATCGTCGAACCGCGCTCGATGGGCGGGTTCACCAAACCCGTGGCGTGGTCAGGACGTCCGAGGCGTGTGAGGCGCGTTGCGTCTTTCATGGTCGGGCTCCCGATCCGGTTTCGACTGGCAAACCATCCTGGCTGCCCCATTGCGACCAGGATCCGTCATAGACCCTTGCCTGCACGCCGTTGAGGTGAAGTGCAAGCGTGAGAATGCAGGCGGTTACACCGGAGCCACAAGTCGTGATCACCGGCGCAGCACCGGATGCCAACAAGTGCGAGGGCACACGGCCGGCATCAAGTCGGCCCTGATCGTCCATGAGCGTGTTGAAA
>JAYZXG010000052.1:0-5264 GCA_036141435.1 Pseudomonadota bacterium
CGCGATGAGAAGGGACAGAAAATGTCCAAGTCCAAGGGCAATGTGATTGACCCTCTGGAGCTTGTCGATGAATACGGTGCCGATGCTGTGCGTTTCACCCTGGCGGCCCAGGCCGGGCAGGGGCGGGATATCCGTATGTCCACGCAACGTGTTGAAGGTTATCGCAATTTCGGAACCAAGCTGTGGAATGCCGCGCGCTTCTGCGAGATGAATGAGTGTGCGGTCCCGGCCGGTTTCGACCCGTCCTCCGTCACCCAGACCGTCAACAAGTGGATCCTGGCCGAAGCCCAGTCGACCGTTGCTGCGGTCAACAAGGGGCTGGACGAATACCGGTTCAACGAAGCTGCGGCGGCGGCCTATCGTTTCGTCTGGAATATCTTCTGTGACTGGCACCTGGAATTCGCCAAACCGCTGTTTGGCGGTGAGGATGCAGCGGCCAAGGCCGAGACCCAGGCGACGACCGCCTATGTGCTCGATATCGCGCTGAAGATCCTGCACCCCTTCATGCCATTCGTGACCGAGGCGCTGTGGGCGGAAACTGCCAAGCGCGACACCCAGCTGATCGTGGCCGACTGGCCGCAGCTGGACGGTCTGGCCAATGCGGATGCCGAGGCCGAGATGAGCTGGCTCATCGACGTCATCACCAATATCCGCAGCCTCAAGGCCGAGATGAATATCGCGCCGGGCAAGCCGCTCAATGCGGTTCTGGTCGGCGCGTCGCAAGACATTCTCGACCGTGTCGAGCGCAATCGCCCGCTGCTGGCCCGCATGGCTCGCCTCGAGGAAATCTCGGCTTCGAACAGCGTCCCGCCGGCCTCGGCGCAGACGGTGGTCGGTGAAACGGTCATCGCCCTGCCGCTGGACGGGGTGATCGATCTGGACGCCGAACGTGATCGCCTGGCCAAGGAGCTGAAAAAGCTCGATGGCGAGATCATGCGCCTGGAGAAAAAGCTCGGGAACGCCAAATTCGTCGCCAACGCCCCGGAAGAGGTCGTCGCCGGCGAGAAAGCCAAACTGGCCGACTACACCGCCCAGAAAACCAAGGTCTCCGAGGCGCTTGGTCGGTTGGAGGCGGCGTAGACACGTAGTGCCATGAACGGGGCAGGCATGGATCAGAAGACCTTGCAACGCATTTGGGATCGGCGATTGTCGCTCTGGCTGCAGGCAAGAGAAACGGAGCGGCGGCGCGTAGCAACACGCTTCTTTCTGATCGCGGGTCCTGGGCTCGCCTTGGGGATAGCTGCCGGTTTGTACACATTGATCGCCACTCAGAGCCCGGAACTGAGTGGGTTGGTTTTCGGTGTGATAGCCTTGCCGCTGTCCTGGTTGGGCTACGCTCCGGTGCAGAAATTACAGGCCGAGTGCGAGGGTATGTTGCGAGCCGAAGCGCTTTCTGCGCTTGGGTATGAAGACATGCCCGCCCCGGGAGCGAGTTTTGACCTGGACGAATTCTTCAATCTGGATCTGGTTTTTCAAGCACCAGGCAGGACGACCAACCTGGTTCGAAGGCGCTGTGGTGAGACTGCGTTCGAGATGGCAACGGTCGATTTGGCCCTTCGGAGCAATAGTGAGCTGCGCTACGGTAGAGAGTTCATCAGCTCCCACGGGACCAAGTTTTCAGGTGTAGTAGTGCGTCTGGCGCTATCGACAAGCCCTGTTGAACGGTTGGTTTTGACACGGGAAGCGGACTGGTTTTCTGACCTCTCCGTCGCCGGCGGTAGTTACTGCGCCAACCATATGTCGCTTCGCGATCTCACACACGAAGCCTCCGGCGCGACCTTCAAGGCATTCGTTGAGCGCGGTCATGATCCCGTCAACCAGCCTTCCCAGAAATTCTTGGGTGAGCTGATGGCTTTGGAGAAGAGGTTTGCGGGGCGCCCCATTCGTCTCGCCTTCGTGCCGGGTGAAGGATCGGGCATGTGTTATATTGCTGCCCACTCGCGCATGGAATTCCTGGGATTATCCGTCTTGGAGCCGCAGGCCATGGAGCGTTGTTTCAAGGGGCTTGTCGACGAACTTGCAGCCGTTATCGAGCTCACCGATGCGGTTGCCTCAGCGTTTGAAAGGTCTTCGCCCGAGGCTGAGCCCAGAACGCTCGAAATCTCCGAAAACCGCTGAGCACGCACAAACCGATTGGGTCGACTGGCATGGACGCAAAGTTTCAGGAACTCTGGCAGGAACGCCTCCAGCCCTGGCTGGAAGGGCTGGAGAAGGAGCGCAAGCAAGCGACCGGCTCCTTCTGGATCTGGTTGTTCGTGGCCATTGCAAGCGTGGTTGTGGGGCTGGTTGTCGTCGGTTCCATGAATGACGACAATTTCGGCTTTTTCTTTGTTTTTCTGGTGTTTGCCTTTTTTGCCATCGTGGCGGGCAACAGCAAGCTCAGCAAGCTGCGCAAGCGGGTCAAGGAAGAGCTCAACACCGCCATCGCAGAGGCCTGTGGCATGGCCTATTCGGTGCGGCCGTATTCGCCGGCGCGGTTTTCCACCTTCCGCCAGTATGACTTGCTGCCGGTCTTCAACCGCAAGCATTTCGAGGATCATTTTTCCGGCGAGATCGATGGCTGTGATTTCGAGCTTTACGAAGCGCATCTCGAACAGCGTCGTCGCTCGAAGAATCGCACCTATTACGTCACGGTGTTCCGCGGTGTACTGATGCGCATCACTTTCCCGCGCAAGGTGGAAGGGGTGACCGTCATCACGCGTGACCAGGGCTGGCTGAACTCCCTGCAAAAGCTGTCGCGGTCCTTCGGGTCCACCAAGCTGGAACGCATCGGTCTTGTCGATCCCAAATTCGAGAAAGCGTTCGAGGTCTATGGCAATGACCAGGTGCTGGCGCGCTACATGCTGACACCCAGCTTCATGGAACGCCTGCTCGACCTGGAAAAGGCCCTGAAAGGCAAGCGTGTGCGGGCCATGTTCGACCAGGATAGCGGCAAGGGCGAGCTTTTGATCGCGGCGGAAACCGGCAATCTCTTCGAAGTGGGGTCCATGTGGAAACCGCTGGCAGACCAGGGCCGCATCAAGTCGATCATCGACGAGCTGAACCTGGTCACAGGCCTGGTGAAAATGCTGGTCGAGAGCCGTGTCGACAGCGACGACGTCAACGCGATGCTGGATCGCAATCCGGAAGCCTAGACCGTCTCTCGCTCGCAGATTTGATCCGCCAGATCGCTGAGCGCGGCATCATCCAGGGAAGCCGTTTCCAGTACCCGCTCGGTCCACTCGGCACCGTCACGTTTGCGCGCGCGGTCATAGGCCGGATCGTAATGCGCTTGGACAAGGGCGACGGCGAGCGGATGGAAATCACCGTTGCTGGCCAGGGCCAGCCATCCCGTGATCGTGTCGCCTGACTGGAATTGTCTCAGGCCTTCAATGGCCTGGATCAGCTTGTCGCGATTGGTGGCAAGGTCGGGATAGGCGTGCATGAGATAGCGGGCCCGCTCTTCAACCGGTGCCTGGATGACGAGACGATCTGCCGCCTGCATGGCCGTCCACAATCCGATCGGCACACGCCTGCGACCCACCAGCTTGCTTTCCGCCTCGATATAGGTCGGGCGGGCCGGGTCGAGATCGCGCAGCCGGGTCCAGATCCGGGTTTCGAAGGCTTTCTGACTGGGTTGGTCCTCACCGGCGAAATCGCCGAAGATCGAACCGCGATGATGGGCGAGGCCTTCCAGGTCGATGACCTGTTCACCGCGCTCGGCCAGCACGTGCAAAAGGCGGGTCTTGGCCGTTCCGGTCTGGCCGTCAATCAGGGTGATCCGGTGCGACTGTTCCGCTTCCAGTGCCGTGCGCACCTGGTCGCGCCAGCGGCGATAACCGCCATGGACGAGGGTTACCTTCCAGCCGACCGCCGAGAGCACAGTCGCCATGGAGGAAGACCGCATGCCCCCGCGCCAGCAATAGATGAGCGGCCGGAAAGTCTTGGGCTTGTCGGCCAGCACCGTCTCGATATGCCGGGCAATATTGCGCGAGGTGAGGGCGGCGCCCATGCGGCGGGCCTCGAAGACCGAGACCTGCTTGTAATGCGTGCCGACGCGCGCGCGTTCCTCATCGTCCAGCACAGGCAGGTTGATGGCGCCGGGCAGGTGATCCTCGGCAAACTCGCCGGGCGAACGCACATCGATAATGGCGTCATACTGCGCCAGCGCGTCGCTGGAGAGGTCTTTTGTGGTGGCGAAGGCTTGCATCGGCGATTATGTCTCCTGAAACAACATTAGCCGATCAGACAAGGGTTTGTGGATCATGGATGACACTCAAGCGGTTCGCCTCAGCGCTCTGGCCCATGGTGGCGGCTGTGGCTGCAAGCTCGATCCGGCTGTGCTGAGCGATATTCTCGGCGGCGCGCCGGCCATGCCAATGCCGTCGGAACTGCTGGTGGATGCGGCCACGCGCGATGACGCGGCGGTCTGGCGCATCAATGATGAAACGGTTCTGGTGGCGACCACCGACTTTTTCACCCCCATTGTCGATGACCCGGAAGTCTTCGGGAAGATCGCCGCGACCAACGCCTTGTCGGATGTCTACGCCATGGGCGCGACGCCGATCTTCTGTCTCGCCATTGTCGGCATGCCGGTCAACAAGCTGCCGCGCGAGATGGTTCGGGCCATCCTGGCGGGCGGACGCTCTGTCGCCGAGGCAGCAGGTGCCCCCATTGCGGGCGGACACTCGATTGATGCTGCCGAGCCCATCTATGGCCTGGTCGCCCTGGGAACGGCCCACCCCGATCGTTTGAAGACCAATGCCGGCGCCAAGGCCGGCGATGTGCTGGTGCTGGACAAGTCCATTGGTGTCGGGGTGTTCAGCGCAGCCCTGAAACGCGGCGAGCTCTCGCCGGAGGCCTATGACGCCATGGTCGCTTCCACGACCCTGCTCAACACGCCCGGCGCAGCTTTGAGCCAGCTGGAGGGCGTCCATGCCATCACCGATGTCACCGGCTTCGGCCTGCTGGGCCATCTCTCCGAAATGTGTGAGGGCGCCGGCCTGACCGGTATTGTCGAACGCGCAAGGGTTCCGGTCTTTGCCGAAGCGCGTCGCCTCGCCGAGGCCGGGATCAAGACGGGCGCGTCCGGGCGCAATTGGTCCGCTGTTGGTGACAAGGTCTCCACGCCCGCCGACTGGTCAGACCTGGACGAAATCCTCTGGTGCGACCCGCAAACCTCCGGTGGCCTGATGGTCTCGTGCAGCGAGGACGCGGTGGACGACGTGCTCGCCTGTTTCCACGCGGCCGGCCACAGCGCCGCCACCGTCATCGGTCGCATGCAA
>JAYZXG010000053.1:0-2786 GCA_036141435.1 Pseudomonadota bacterium
TGCGGATTTCGCCGCCATGATCGCCGAGGCGTTTGCCAATCCGGGCGACAGCGATGAAGACGACTTCGAACTGGGTGAAGATCCGTTCGAGCGCATCGCCATGAGCGGTTTCCAGGTCATCGACAGCGAAGACGGACCGACCACTGTCAGCCTTGGATCAATGATCCTCGAGCATGACGATGCCGAGTCCCTCGCCCGGTTCGAGATGACAGACTTCCTGATCGAGACGGATGAGGGTGATGATGGCCCGGTCCGGATCGCTCTGGGTGAAGTCCGGGTTGAAGGCCTGAGCACCGACACTACCGACGAGTGGTTTTCGGCGATCGAGAACGACAACATGTCCGGCTTCATGCAATCCTACATGAACGCGGCAACGGTCAATCCGGCCTCCCTGTTCTCGGAATTCGTCCTCAGCGACTTTGACTTCCAGGCGGCGGGTCTCGATCTCAGCCTGGCTTCTGTCACAGCCGAGAACGAGATGCGCCGGGGTGAGGTCCATTCCAGCGTGGCGCTCGATCGCCTGCATTTCTCCGCTGACTCCGATCACGAGAACGGCGCCCAGATCGCTGCGGCCCTGATGATGCTGGGTTATAGCGAACTGAACCTGCACGCGGTCGGCAATACGATCTACGAGCCGGAACGCGGTCGTGCCTACACCTCTGGTGACAATTACTACGTCGTCGAGGACGCCTTCCGTATCGATTTCAGCCAGGACATCGAAGGCTATAACGAATACAGCACGCTGATGGCCGACCTGGTCGCTGACGCGGCCGAGAACGGCGAGGATGCCAGCGAAGAGGCCGCGATGGCGGCAATGGCCGCACTGCAGGTGAACGAGTTCTCTGTTCGTATCACTGACCAGTCCATCCTGGATCGCGCCTTCGGTGCCATGGCCACCCAACAGGGTATCGCACCGGAACAGGCCCGGGCCCAGGCCTCCGCCCTGGTTCTGCTGGGTGCCGCCAGCGCCGGTCCGATGGTGCCGGCTCCGCTGATGAGCGAACTGACCTCGGCCGTATCCAGCTTCCTCAATAATGGGGGCTCGGTGACCGTGGGCATGCGTCCGACCAGCCCGACATCCGTCGGCGACATGATGATGATTGTCGAACAGGACGAACCGGATATCGACCGCCTGGGCATCAGCGTTTCCGCTGAACCAGCGCAGTAACCCACCCGGATACAGAAAGGCCCGCCAATCGGCGGGCCTTTTTTGTTGGGGCAAAGCCCGGGATCAGCGGCGCTTGAGCGCGGCGCCCCCCTTCTCGTCCCAGAAATCACGCATGCGCGGCGCAATCTGCTCGCGGAAACGGCGACCGTTGAAAACGCCGTAATGGCCGACTTCCGGCTGGACCCAGTCCAGCTGCAGCTCGTCCGGCAGGTTCGAGCACAGGTCATGGGCCGCTTGGGTCTGGCCAATCCCGGAGATATCGTCGCGCTCACCTTCGACGGTCAGCAGCGCAATATCCTCGATCGCGCTGACATCAACACGGCGACCATGATGCTCCTGAACACCGCGCGCCAGCTTGTGCTCCTGGAAGACGTCACTGATGGTCTGCAGGTAGAATTCCTCGGACAGGTCCATGACGGCCAGGTATTCGTCATAGAATACCCGGTGCTTCTCGGCACTGTCACCATCACCCTCGACCAGGTGATTGAAGAAGTTCCAGTGGGCGTCCACATGGCGATCCAGATTCATGTTCATGAAGCCGGCCAGTTGCAGGAAGCCCGGATAGACACGGCGCAGGGCGCCGGGATTGGGCGCAGGGACCGTGTGGATCAGGTTCTGGGCGAACCAGTCGAACGGCTTCTCCTCGGCCAGTATATTCGGCGCGGTCGGTGATTTTCGCGTATCAATCGGCGACCCCATGAAAGTCATGGACGCCGGGCGCGACGGATCCTTGTCCTCGGCCATCAGGGCGATGGCAGACAGGGTCGGCGGGCCGGGCTGGCAGACGGCAACGACGTGCACATCCGGCCCCAGGAAAGCGATCATCTTGCGGATATAGGCGACAAAATCATCGAGGTCGAAACGCCCCTCGCTGACCGGTACCATGCGCGCATCCTGCCAGTCGGTGATGTAGACCTCGCAGTCAGGCAGGAACGTCTCGACCGTACCGCGCAGCAGGGTTGCGTAGTGGCCGGACATGGGCGCCACGAACAGGACCTTGCGGTCCTCGTGCTTGCCACGGGCCTCGACCAGCGCCTGGGGGTCCCGGCGGAAGTGCAGCAGGTCGCACCAGGAATCCGACCAGACGACCTCTTCCTCGACCGCCACGGTGTGACCATTGATGAGCGTGGAATCGATCATCCATTCCGGCTTGCCATAGCGCCGTGTCACGGATTCGAACAATTCGGCAGCCGCAGCCATGGTGCGACCGGCAACCGTGTCGCCCATCGGGTTCCACGGTGCGCGCATCATCCGGCGTGTCGCATTCGCGGCAGCCCGCCACGGCGTCATCGCCAGGCGGTTCATTTCATACACACTGTAAAGCATTGAGCCTCCCGCAGCGCATCCGCATCTTGATGTGCGTGATTATGCGCCCTGTTCCTCAAGGAAGTCTTGCAGGCGACGCGCCGCGACTTGCGGGTCAAAACCGTCGCTGAAGATATCCACAAAACGTCCTTCTGAATTCATCAAAAACACGATGGACGAGTGGTCCATCAAATAGTCATCGCCTTCGCCCGCACGCCGATAGGCCACCCGATAGGCCTGGGCCGCGCTGGCCACCTGTTCCTGGGTTCCGGTCAGCCCGACAAGTCCGTCCGGAAAGGCGTTGGAGCTGACA
>JAYZXG010000054.1:0-2776 GCA_036141435.1 Pseudomonadota bacterium
CAATCCTCCTAGCGAACCGTACGCGAGCGGATGGCGTCGACACGCTCACGCGCGACCCTCAACGCTTCAGCAACATTGCCATCACAACTGTCTTCACCGTCAGTGACGACAACCAGCACGCCATGCTCGACATTCTGCGCGGTCAGCGCCGCGGACGCAGTGTCGATACTCGCTGCCAACGGGGTGGATCCCCCTGCGCTGGCACCCGCAACCGCATTGGCCGCAAGCTCGAGCTCTTCGGTAAACGGCACCGCCGTGCTCACGGAACACCCGGCGAAGGTAAAGAGCGCGACCTCGTCACCGGACTGGATCCGGCCGGATGCAAAGAGATTCGCCAGCGCAGCCTGGGCCTGGGCCAGTCGCGTACTGCCATCCTCGACCATCGAGCCGGACGTATCCAGCACGATGGCGAAAGCCGTCCCGGATGGCGGGTCGATCGTAATGGCGTGATGCTGATCCGCCTCCATTTCATAGGCGTTGAAACGACGATCCAGGCTCGACCAGCTCGCCTTGGTCTGCGGGTTGTCCAGGCGACGCTCCGCCACGGCCGCGTGATGCGCATCCACGGCAAGAATTGCGCTCATCTCCTCGAAATCGCCCGGTCGGAAACTGGCAGTCCAGCTCGTGCCGGAACCGCTGGCCTCCAGCACCTCATCGCCCAGCTGGATGGAATCGATCACGACCGGTGCGGAGAAGGTCAGGCGGATCTCGGCCGTTCGGCCGCTCGCTGCACGATTACGCGTAACATTCAGCGTCCGCTGCGAGCGAAGGCTTTCGACCTCGCGCGTCAATTGCGGGATGATCTCGTCGGCCAGAAGCGTCTGGATCCGCTGCTCCATCCTGCGGATACGCCCCTGGTTTCTGAGATTTGACACTGACAGCGCCACATCCAGCTCCGCACGGAGCACCCTGTCCCAGGCTTCGATGCGTTCGCGTTCGAGCTGCTCAAGCAGACCGTCACGCACCGCACTCTGCACGGCGTCCAGGAACAGCGCCCGGCCATTGGAGAAATTGGTCGCATCGCCGAACATGGCTTCCTTGATCAGGGTTTTCATGGCCCCGGAGGGTGTTGAGACAAAGCCCCAGGCCCATTCAGCGGGGTCCCGGCCGATCAGGTTGCGATCATCGAAATTCAGGGGTGGCAGCTCGGCGGTGAAGGTCGCGCGCGTCAGAGCTGTGGCCAGATTTGCATCACCATATGCAGAGACCAGGGCGTCGCGATAATTCTCGCTTTCCAGCTGGCTGCTCAGCTGGCCGCGCATGCGCTCCAGGGCCGAACGGATGCCGCCCGCATTGATCGAATTGATCATCTCGCGCTCCGCCAGGCCGGAGACATTGGCCTGGTTGGAGCGGATCGCGCCATTGATGGACGGGTTGCGGGTGACGTCCCAGCTGGGATTTTTCGCGCCCTCGCGCCACAGCACGTCGGACACCTGCGAAATCGCCTCAATGCCGAGAGCCGCATAGACAGGCGCACCGGAACGCGTGTCGCGGAAGACGGTCAGCGCCGCATCACCAAGCTCCACGCCAATCTTGCGCCAGGTGAGCGTGCCGCCAGAAACCAGGGCGCCGGCCCAGCCACCACTGATATAGTCCAGCCCGCGCTCGACATAACCCATGATGCCGTCACTCGATCCGCCGATCAGCCGCGTGTAGGCGGCCATGGCTCGATTGAACGCTTCCTGATCGCTTTCGACCTCCGAAATCCACTCGTCAATCCGTCGCTGGCGAAGCTCGATCGAGCGTGTCAGATCGGCATGGAGATACTGGGCAAGTCGCAGCATCTCCTCTGTTTCGCGCGCCGCATCTTCCCATTCGGCCTGATAGATTGTCTCGCGCCGCGAGACGACCTCGACACGGGACAGATAGGGCGGACCGTTCTCGTTCAGCTCCCAGCGGGCCATTTCGCGAATTCGGTTGAGTTCGGTCTGGGCATCCGCGAGCTGTCGCGACAGACCTTCGATGGAACCGCGCGCCTCCGCGACCGCGAACTCCATATCCTGAAGCTGGCGATCGATGGCGTCACGCTGGGCGCGCACGCGATCAAGATCCCGCCGCGCGGCGACCGTCGCTGCCCGGCGCGGCGCATTCTCGGCCTCGAGCGCCTCGATCTGACGATTGACATCTGCCAGTTGGCGCTCACGCTCCGCGATATCCTCGGCATCGGCACCCTGATTATACATGCGGATCAGGATATCGGTCAGGGCATCACGCCGGGCCGTCAGGGTGATGGGCAGGCGCTGGACCTGGGCGTCCGCCTGGTCGACGCGGTCAAACAGGGTATTGATCCGGTCCGTCAGCGCATCGCGCTGCGTGTTCAGCTCGGCATAACGCGCCAGGACCGGGTCGCCCGTGCGGCGCGCTTCGGCAAGCCGTGACTGCAAGGATTGCACGCGCGCTTCAGCTTCCTGAACCCGTTGCGAGAGTATGGCCTCATCGCTGGAGGGTTGCGCATGAACCGCAGCTCCGCCAAGCGCGGGAATGACTAGAGCGGCTAGACACACAACCGCAAACACACGCCGTACACACCTGGCCATACCGAGCATGGCGCCCTCCCTGTCTGTTCACAACCCTCCCCGGTCGAGTGCGTGCTGAGTTAGCGGAGGTTAGATGAACACAAGCTGAGGTGACATGCCAGCCTCAACCCGTCGGACCCTTGCCCGGCTTGCCGGGAGCGCGGCCGGTTTGACCCGTGTCCCAGCGCTCTAGACGGATCGGCGAGCGCAATCCGGGCACACCGCCTGTCTCGTTCACGAGACCGCGTGCAACGGCCTGC